>JAUNAY010000222.1 GCA_030527385.1 Fusobacterium sp.
CTCGTTAATATCTTTTAATTTTTATATTTTTCCTTATTTACTTCTTCTATTCTATTGTTTATTCTCTATTTTATAGCCTCTTTGATAAGTTCAAACACCTCATCACTTACTGCATTAACTCCACCAATTACAGTTATTCTTTCTATGTCTGATTTTTCTGTGTAATTTCTTACAACTTCTGGTAAAGTATCTCTCTTAACAAGTAATACTGGAGCGTTCTTTCTTCCAGCATAATTTCCTGCTATTAGTGCATCTGGGAAGTTTTCTCCTGTTGCGTATACTCCAAGTTTTGACATTGGGCAAGAATTTGCAGCTATTATTGTTGATGTTTCGTATCTATCTTTTCCACCGAATCTATTTATTGATTTTGCTCCATCATAGACATTAGAATCATCTTTTTTATCTTTGTCTATTTTAAATCCTTCATCTATCTGTTTTTCAACTTCTTTTGAAATTGCTTTATCAAGACCTGCTATTTTTACATTTTCTACATCCCATTCAGCTAGAGCTTGTTTTGTATATTTAGGAATAGAATCTTTTTTAGTTAGAAGTATTGGAGCTTTGTCTTTAACTGCCATTGATGTCATTGAAAGTGCGTCTGGGAAGTTTTCTCCTGATGCAAGTTCTATAACTTCCTTTTTTCCTTTTTCCCTTATCTTAATCGCTATTTTTCTTGCTGTGTCATATCTATCTTTTCCATCAAATCTAAATACATCATATCCCTTTGAAATTAATTCATCTACAACTTCCTTAGAAACTGCTTCATATCCTCCACTTATGTAGATTTTTTTAGCACCAAGTCTTTCTATTTCTTTCAAAGTTTTTTCTGGTAATTTATCTTTGTATGTTAAAAGAGCTGATGCATTTTCTTGTATTGCAAATGGATTTGCTGTTAATACATCCGTAAATCTTTCACAGTTTGATAGTACAACTGCATTTGTTCCACTTGGGAATAGATTTTTACTCGCTTCTATTGATGTTTCTATTCTGTCATCACCTTCAACCCTATCTGGTTCTGTAGGTTTGTTTGGAAGAATAGGTTTATTTGGTGTAACTGGCTTGTTTGGTTTATCTGGTATTTCTGGTTTGTCTGGAGTTGTTCCACCACTTGTATCTTTTGGTGTGAAATACCATTTCCCTACAAATACAGTATCTTTGTGTATATGTTCTATGATATTTTTATTCCAACCTAGAAACGTCCAAGTTCCATTATCTACCTCAATCTTTAATGATTCTGGTTTTTGAGGAATTATTTGCTGATTATCATAGTAAATACCGCCATGATGTGGTGTAGGTATTTTTTCCATAACAGTATCTGGTAATACTGTTCCATCATCACTTATAAATTTATAGCTAACTCTATCTATATCTTTACATTCCCATCTACCTTCAAATACGTTTTCTCCAGCAGATAATTCTTCAATTTTGTTTGTTTCTTTTCCATTAACCCAATATCCTTGGAATTGCCAGTCCATCTGTGTTTTTATATTTTTTTCTGGATCTTCATAAGTTACTCTAAAATCTTTTGTTTCTGGTTCTTTTACTTCCACTTCATCTCCAACTTTATATGCAGTTGTATCATTTGGTTTTACATTCATTACCTCATTAGGTATAGGCATTTTTGATAAATCGATATCTGGATTTGTATTATCTTTTGGTGTAGCATTTACAAATTCATATTTAACTGTTGCATCTTGTTTTTCTTTTTCATTAAATTCCCAATTCCCTTTAAAATGTATATTTCCTTTTTCATTAGCATTTTCTTTATTAGCTAACTGTTCAGTTATTTGATTTCCATTTTTATCCACATATCCTTTGAATATCCATATTCCATCAGCTACTTCAACCTTATCTGGATTAGGATTTAATGCAGTTATTTTATTTCCTTCTTCATATTCCTTGTCATCATTTGGTAATAAATCTGTAACTTCTTTTGGAAGTTGTTTTCCTTCTGTTGCACTTTCAAATGAGTATGTTGCATTATATTTTGCAACTTCTGGTGCTTTTAGTGTCGCTTTGAAAGTTACTTTTCCATTGAATTTTCCTTTTGTTCTGTTGTCTTTTCCATTGCAGTTATGGAAATTAAAGTTAAATTCTATATTTTCTAGTATTTCTTCTGCTTTGTTATCAAAATCGCTTTTGTTTATTTCTATATATTTTTTAC
>JAUNAY010000010.1:0-3212 GCA_030527385.1 Fusobacterium sp.
GAATATTTCTTTTAAATTTAATTCACTTTATACTTGAAAAATACAAAAAAATAAGTATAATTTAGGTAGTGTCAATAAAATATAATATTTCTAATATTTTGCTTAAAATTTTAGTAAATTTTAATTTAAGGAAAGGTGAAAAATATGAGAGAAATTTTTGAAATCAGGTGGCATGGAAGAGGGGGACAAGGAGCTAAAACTGCATCTTTACTTTTAGCAGATGCTGCATTTAGTGGTGGTATGTATGTACAAGGATTCCCTGAATATGGTCCTGAAAGAATGGGAGCACCTATAACAGCTTACAACCGTATATCAAAAAATAGAGTTACAGTACACTCTAATATATACGAACCAGATTTTGTTGTTGTAGTTGATGAGACTCTTATTGAAAGTGTTGATGTTACAAAAGGATTAAAAGAAGATGGGGCTATCATTATCAACAGTTCTAAGCCAGCATCTGCATTTAAAGAACTTCTAAAAGGTTATAAAGGAAAAGTTTATACTTGTGATGCTAGAACTATCTCTGAAGAGACACTTGGTAAAAATTTCCCAAATACTCCTATGTTAGGGGCAGTAGTAAAAGTTAGTGAAGTTATGGAAGAAGAAATATTCTTAAAAGCTATGGAAGAATCTTTTAAACATAAATTTGCAAGCAAACCTGAAGTTTTGAAAGGTAATATGGAAGCATTAATCCGTTCTATGAGAGAGGTGAAAGAGTAATGAAAAATAAAGCTGGTGTACCTATCACAGAAGATATAACTTGGCAAGATATAACTCCTGGAGGAATAGTTTATGAATCTGGAAGTGCTATACACTTTAGAACAGGAGATTGGAGATCTATGAAACCTGTATTCTTAGAGGATAAATGTACTAATTGCCTGTTGTGTGTACCTTGTTGTCCAGACTCTGCAATCCCTGTTAAAGATGGTAAAAGATTAGATTTTGATATGGATCACTGCAAAGGTTGTGGAATTTGTTATAAAGCTTGTCCATTTAAAGCAATAGAATTTATAAAAGAGTAATTAGGAGGAATTTTAATGAGTATAAGAGAGAGAATGTCAGGAAATGAAGCCATAGCAATAGCTATGAGACAAATAAATCCAGATGTAGTACCAGCTTTTCCAATCACTCCTTCCACAGAAATACCACAATATTTCTCTAAATTTGTTGCTGATGGATTAGTTGATACTGAATTTATCCCAGTTGAGTCTGAACATAGTGCTATGTCTGCTGCTATGGGATCTGAAGCTGCTGGAGCAAGAACAATGACTGCAACTTCATCTTGTGGACTTGCACTTATGTGGGAAATGCTTTATGTTGTTTCATCTGCAAGATTACCTATTACACTTGCTTGTGTAAATAGAGCATTGACTGGACCTATCAATATCAATGCTGATCATAGTGACTCTATGGGAGCTAGAGATGCTGGTTGGATTCAAATATATAGTGAAACAAACCAAGAAGCTTATGATAATATGCTACAAGCCAATAGAATAGGAGAACACCCAGATGTACAACTTCCTGTTATGGTTTGCCAAGATGGATTTATTACAAGTCACGCAGTTGAAAATATTGAACTTTTAGAAGATGATAAAGCTAAAGCCTTTGTAGGAGAATATAATCCAGAAGATTATCTTTTAAATGCTAAAAGACCTGTGGCTATGGGACCTTATGATATTGTTTCATACTATATGGAACACAAAGTAAATCAAGCTAATGCTATGAAAAATGCTAAAAAAGTTATCCTTGAAGTTGCTGCTGAATTTGAAAAATTAACTGGAAGAAAATATGGTTTCTTTGAAGAATATAGATTAGACGATGCTGAAGTTGCAATAGTTGTTATCAACTCAACTGCTGGAACTGCAAAAGCTGCTATTGATGAGATGAGAAAAGAGGGTAAAAAAGTTGGACTTCTAAAGATTAGAGTGTTTAGACCTTTCCCTATGGAAGAGATTGCAAATGCTCTTAAACATATTAAAATGGTTGCTGTTATGGATAAATCAGAAGGATTCTCAGCTGCTGGTGGACCTGTTTTTGCTGAAGTAAGATCTGCTCTTTATGACTGTAACCCAAGACCTAAAATGATAAACTATGTATATGGACTTGGTGGTAGAGATATTACAATGAACCACATCAAAGAGATCTTTGAAACTTTATTAAAAGAAAAAGATGAAGAGGTTAAAAATACATATAGACATTTTGGTGTAAGAGGTTAGGAGGAAAAAAATATGGCATATAATTTCAAAAAAGAGATGGAAAAACCAGAAAGACTTACTGGTGGACATAGAATGTGTGCTGGTTGTGGAGCACCAGTTGCTGTAAGAGGGGTATTGAGAGCTTTAAAAGAAGAGGATCAAGCTGTTATTTGCAGTGCTACAAGCTGCCTTGAAGTTTCAACTTTCCTTTATCCTTACACAGCTTGGAAAGACTCTTTTATTCACTCTGCATTTGAAAATGCTGGAGCTACAATTAGTGGAGCTGAAACAGCATATAGAGTTTTAAAGAAAAAAGGAAAAATTGATGAAACATATAAATTTATTGCTTTTGGTGGAGACGGTGGAACATATGATATAGGTTTCCAATCTCTTTCTGGAGCTATGGAAAGAGGACACGATATGGTTTATGTATGCTATGATAACGAAGCATATATGAATACTGGTATCCAAAGATCTTCTGCTACTCCTATTGGAGCCGATACTACTACTACTCCTGTTGGAGTTGAAAGCACTGGTAAAAATCAAACTAGAAAAGAGCTTTCAGAAGTAATGGCTGCTCACAACATTCCATATGTTGCTCAAACTACATTTATGGGTAACTTTAAAGATTTACACGAAAAAGCTGAAAAAGCAATCTATACAGAGGGAGCTGCTTTTTTAAATATTCTTGCTCCTTGTCCAAGAGGTTGGAGATATGAAAGTGAAGATTTAATGGAAATGTGTAAACTTGCTGTTGAAACTTGTTATTGGCCTCTTTTTGAAGTAATAAACGGTGAATGGAAACTTACTTATAGACCTAAGAAAAAACTTCCTATTGAAGAGTTCCTAAAAAAACAAGGTAGATTTAAACACCTTTTTAAACCTGAAAATAGACACATCATTGATAGAATTCAAAAAGATGTAGATATTAAATGGGAAAGACTTTTAAAAAGATGTGGTGAAGAATTATAATTTGATATTAGATGCGAAGTTTATTATAACTTCGCATTTTTTATT
>JAUNAY010000010.1:3312-16710 GCA_030527385.1 Fusobacterium sp.
TTTTTATTGCTTAATAAAATTGAAAAAGAGAGAACGAAAAATCATTCTCTCTAATTCATACTTTTAATTATATATATGAGGGTTTTGGCACTAATCTTTAGCTTTTCTTTGTCCATAAGTTTTGAATTTTTCAGCCATTAAAGCCATCTCTTCATCTGGAAGAACAACTGGTTCTCCGATGCTTTTTGCCATATAATATATTTGTGAACAATATTCAATCTCTTCAATGATATTGAAAGCATTTAAAAGATCATTTGCTCCAGCAAGAATTCCGTGGTTAGCTAATATTACTGCTTTACGATCTTTCATTGCTTCAGTTGCATTCACTGCTAATTCGTGAGTTCCATAAGTTGCATATTCTGCACATCTAACATCTTTTCCTGCAACTGCTATCATATAGTGAGTAGCAGGTAGAGATTGACGAAGACAAGCAAGAACTGTTGCATATGTTGTATGTGCGTGAATAACTGCGTCTAAATCTGTTCTTGTTTTATATTGAAGTAAGTGCATTTCCCATTCACTTGAAGGATTTCTAGTTCCTTCTACTACATTTCCATCAAGATCCATTATTACTATATCTTCAGGCATAATTTCAAAGAAATCTATTCCTGATGGAGTAATTGCCATATAACCAGTTTCTCTATCAAATACACTGATATTTCCTCCAGTACCTTTTGTTAAATTACTAGTTACTAATTTTTTTCCATATTTTATAATTTCGTCACGAACTTCTCTCATTAACATAATTTTTATCTCCTTATTCTATTTAAAAAGTGGTCCATAAGTTGCACAAGCTCTAAAGTCTTGTCCTTCTTTATCCATTCCAAATGCGTTCCAACAAGCTGGTCTAAAGATTTTTTCTTCTGGTACGTTGTGAGCAGCTACTGGAATTCTTAACATTGATGCAAGAGTGATTAAGTCTGCTCCAACGTGTCCATAAACTATTGCTCCGTGGTTAGCTCCCCAGTTGTTCATAACGTCATAAGCTGTTTTAAACATTCCTTTTTCTCCGTTACAAATAGGTGCAAACCAAGTACAAGGCCAAGTGTAGTCTGTTCTCTTCCATAATTTTTCTGTTACTTCTTTTGGTAGATTTACACTATATCCTTCTGCAATTTGAAGCATTGGTCCTAATCCTTTTACAAGGTTAAGTCTTATCATAGTCATAGGCATTTCAGCATCTGTAAGGAATCTTGAAGAGTATCCTCCACCTCTAAAGTATCCTAAGTCAGCTGGGTTCCAAGTTGTAGCTCCTAAACATTTTTCTACATCTTCTTCTGTCATTTCATAGAAAGGTTTTACACATCTGTTTCCATCTTTATCAACAGCTTCAGCTGAGTAATCAAGTGCAGAAGCTCCAGAGTTAATTAGGTGTAGGAATCCATCAGCTTCTTTTGCTACTCCTTCAAGTTCATATCCAGTTACACGTTTAACTGCATCTCCACTCCAGTATGTTCTTACGTCAGAGAATAAAACTGCTCTATTTGTTAATAATCTTTGGAATAACATTCCTAAACCATTTAGAACGTCGTTTTCTGTTGCTAGAACCATTGGTCCACGAACTCCATTCCAGTCAAAGCTTGAGTTAAGAAGTGCTTCAGCAAAGTCTCCATTTGGATAGAAATCTGTCCATTGTCTTTGTCCTTGGAATCCAGCAGCTATTGCATTATGTCCACAAGCTTCTTCTTCACAACCTTCTGGAAGATTTTTATTTCCGTTCATTAAATCTTTTATAATAAGCATCATTTTTACAACAAATTCCCATTGTTCATCTTTGATGTCACGAGGATTTTGCATATGTTCAGGGTTTTTGTCAAATCCTTCTTTACAATATTTTTTAGTCCAAGCAAGTGCTTTTTCATATTCAGCGTGATCGTAGATTTCTTCTGTCATTCTTCTGATGATTTCAACTTCATCAACTGATTCTACTCTCATTCCTAAATACTCTTCTATGAAGTGAGGATCTATAATTGATCCAGCGATTCCCATACAGATAGATCCTATTTGAAGATAGCTTTTTCCTCTCATTTGAGCAGCAGCTATTGCAGCACGTCCAAATCTTAATAATTTTTCTTCAACATCTGCTGGAATTGAAGTATCATCTGCATCTTGTACTTCGTGTCCATAAATTCCAAATGCTGGTAATCCTTTTTGTGCGTGTCCAGCAAGTACAGCAGCTAGATATACAGCTCCTGGTCTTTCAGTTCCGTTAAATCCCCATACTCCTTTTATTGTCATAGGATCCATATCCATTGTTTCAGATCCATAGCACCAACAAGGTGTTACTGTTAATGTTATTGCAACATTTTCACGTTTAAATTTATCTTCACAAGCAGCAGCTTCAGAAACACGTCCAATAGTAGTATCAGCTATAACAACTTGTACTGGAGTTCCATCAGCATATCTTAAATTTTCAGTAAATAATTTAGCTGCAGATTTTGCCATATTCATAGTTTGATCTTCTAATGATTCTCTTACTTTTAAAGGTCCTCTTCTTCCATCAATTGTAGGTCTAATTCCGATTTTAGGGTAATTCATATCTCTTCTCCTCCTAGATCTAAATATTTTTAGGTTTATAATTATAAAGTTGTGTTGTATTTGCTATAATTTCAAATCCTTCTTCAAGTGAAGAAATTTCTTTAAGTGCAATCTTTTGAATTAAAATATTTCCATAGGCAGTAGCTTCAAAAGGTCCTACAACTATATCTAATCCAGTTTTATCTGCTATCATTTGACATAATACAGTAGATTTTGCTCCACCACCTATTATGTGTAATCTATTAAATTCTCTATTTGTAATTTTTTTAATATGCTCTATTGTTTCAGAATATTTTTTTGTTAAGCTTTTATAAATTACAACAAAATAATCAAACTCATTTTCTTGATGTTGTTTTGTTACATTATCTATTTCAGCGATAATGTCAAACTCATCTTGTTGAAATACTGGAAGAGCTACATCTATATATGTTTCTATTTGAGAGTGTGATTTTACATATTCAGTGATCTCTTCAAATGGAATCTCTCTTCCTTGTTGTCTTTCAAGCTGATCTTTTAATTTCTCTACTAAATATAACCCTGTTATATTTGTAAAGAACATATTTGAATCTCTATAACCAGTTTCGTTTGTCAAAGAGTCATCATATGCTTCCTCTGTTATAACTGGTTTATCTGTCAAGCAACCAATCAAAGACCAAGTTCCACAAGATAAGAACATACATTTTGGATCAGTGTATGCTTGTGTTAAAAGAACTGCACTTGCAGTATCGTGAGATGCGACTGATATAACTGGTATATCTAATTCTCTTAACTCTTTGATTTTTGAATTTTTAAGATTTCCCACTATATTTCCTGGTTCAATCACCTCTGGAAATATATCTTTATTTATCTTAAATTTTTCTAAAATTTTATTACTTATCTTTTTTTCAGCAAGGTTAAATAGTTGAGTTGTAGATGCTATTGTTGCCTCTGCGTATCTTTCCCCTGTTAAGAAATAATTTATTAAATCAGGCATCATTAAAACTTGATCTATATTATTATAATTTTCGTTACTTACCTCTTTAAGTGCAAGTAATTGGAATAAAGTATTAATAGACATTATTTGATTTCCTGTATTCATAAATATCTCTTTCAGGCTCATAACTTTTTGAGCATTTTCATATCCTATAATATTTTTTGCATCTCTATAAGAGATAGGATTTTCAAGAAGTTCTCCCTCTTTATTTATTACTCCAAAGTCTACTCCCCAAGTATCAATACCTATGCTTTCAATCTCATCTTTATATTTAATAATAGTATTTGTTATATTTTCTATTATCTTTTTCCAATCCCATCTACTTCTTCCGTTCTCTTTTATTCTGTCGTGTGAAAATCTTAAAACTTCTTCTGTTTTAAGTTGTCCATTTTCAACATATCCCAATATTCCACGGATAGAAGTAGCTCCCATATCGAAAGCTAGAGCTTTTTTCATTTTTATCACCGTTATATTAATTTTTCATATAATGCTTTTATTTCTTCGATAGATGTGTCTCTTGGATTTCCTCCAGTACAAACATCTTCAAATGCTGATTTAGCTAAGAAATCTACATCTTTTTCTTTTACAATATCTTTTAAGTTTGCAGGAATTCCTACATCTTCAGAAAGTTTTTTAACTGCTGAAATAGCTGCTTCTCTATACTCTGCTTCATTCATATTGTCAACATTTTTTACACCAAATGCTCTAGCTATCTCTCTATATTTTTCTCCTGTAAATGGTGCATTATATTCCATTACTGTTGGAAGAATAATTGCATTTGCTACTCCGTGTGGTGTATCATAAACTGCTCCTAATGGGTGAGCCATTGAGTGAACTATTCCTAATCCTACATTTGAGAATCCCATTCCAGCTACATATTGAGCAAGTGCCATTCCTTCTCTTCCTTCTGGAGTATTTGCAACAGCTCCTCTTAAATGCTTAGCTATTAATTCAATAGCTTTTAGGTGGAACATATCTGTCATTTCCCAAGCCCCTTTAGTGATGTATCCTTCTATTGCGTGAGTTAAAGCGTCCATTCCTGTTGCTGCTGTAAGTCCTTTTGGCATTGAAGACATCATTTCTGGGTCAGATATTGCTATAATTGCCATATCGTGTGGATCTACACAAACAAATTTTCTTCCTTTTTCTACATCTGTAATAACATAGTTGATTGTAACTTCTGCTGCTGTTCCTGCTGTTGTTGCTACTGCAATAGTTGGGACAGCTGGATTTTTTGTTACTGCACAACCTTCAAGACTTCTTACATCTGCAAATTCTGGGTTTGCTATAATAATTCCAACTGCTTTTGCAGTGTCCATTGAAGATCCTCCACCAATAGAGATAATATAATCAGCTCCTGATTTTTTAAATGCTTCTACTCCAGTTTTTACATTTTCTATTGTTGGATTTGGTTTAATATCTGAATAGATCTCATAATCTAAGTTTTCAGCATCTAATAGAGATGTTACTTTTGCTGTTACTCCAAATTTTACTAAATCAGGATCTGAACAAACAAATGCCTTTTTAAATCCTCTTCCTTTTACCTCTTCTGGTATTGCTTTTATTGCTCCAGCTCCGTGATATGAAACATTATTTAATATAATTCTATTTGCCATTTTTCCCTCACCTTATAATTTATAATTTTATTTTTTATCTTTACTATTTGCTAATCCATATAGGAAAATTATTACAAAACATACTAATGGAACATAATAACTTGTTCTTACTGCTGCTTCAACTCCACTATACATAGGAGCTAAAAATGCAAATGTTGCTTTATCAATTGTTCCTCCCATATATGGAGTGATTAATGCTCCTCCAAGAATTGCCATAATTAGTCCTGCTGCCCCAAGTTTTACTTCATCTCCTAAACCTTTTAAAGCGATTCCATAAATAGTTGGGAACATTAGTGACATACAACCAGAGATAGCTATTAAACATATAACTGCTTTATCTGCTGGAAGATATATTGCTCCAAATGTTACTAAAATTCCAATAACAGCTATTATTGCCATCAATCTTGCAGGAACAAAAAGTTTCATTAAATATGTGCATATCCAACGCATAATTATGAATAAAACCATTGCTATTATATATATTTCTACTGCTTCTGCTTCATTAACACCTTTTAAAGTCATTACATATTTTGTCATCCACGTCCAAACTGCAATTTGCATTCCAACATAGAAGAATTGTGTTATAACCCCAAATACATATACTTTATTTTTTAGAAGTTGATTCATTGAACTAACAAAGTTTAATTCTCCACCCTCATCTTTAGAAGAAAGTTTATTTCTTAAGAAATAGATCCAAATTACCAATGCCACTGCAATAAGTCCAACATATGGAATACATACCCATAACAACTCTGTTTCTCTTATATTTTGTAATTCTGTTGCACTCATCACAACTCTTTCTTCATAAGTAGCTGGATTTAGATGCCCAAGAATCATATATTTTGCCATAAATAATCCCACTAAAGATCCCAATGGATTAAATGCTTGTGCATAGTTTATTCTTCTTATACTAGTTTCTTCATCTCCAAGTGATATAACAAATGGATTACAAGTAGTTTCAAGAATTGAAAGTCCACCAGCAAGAATAAAGATTGAAACTAAGAAAATATTATAATTTTGGAATAAAGCTGCTGGTATATACCCAAGAGCTCCTATCATATATAATCCAAGTCCAATTAATAATCCGTGTCTAAATGAATATTTTTTTATAATAAGTGCTGCTGGTATTGCTAGTACTGCATAAGCCCCATAAAATGCAAATTGTACAAGCGATGAATCCACAGCTTTCATCATAAAAATTTTTCCAAATGCTGGCACAAGGTTATCTGTCATATTATTAAGAAGTCCCCATAAAATAAAACACGAAACTAACATTAAAAATGTTACTAAGTATTTTTTCTCAACGACTCTTTTCTCAACTTTTTCTATTTTTTCGCATTTTTCTGTCAATACAGCGTCTTTTTGATTTTCCATTTTCCATCTCCCTTTATATTTTTTATATTCCACTTTTTAAATTTTTAATATTTTTATAAAACCCCTTTTTGAAGCATTATGTTAGCATATAATGCCTTTTCACTTGTTGCTATAATTACATATGCTTTTTTAGCCTTTTCGTAGAAAGCAAATCTTTCAATATTTTCAAAAGCATCTGTTCCTCTATCATCATATTTTTTTACAATAGCCTTATATTCGTCCCAGATAGGAGTTTCAACTGTATCTCCTTTCATAACTTCCATAAGCCCTACTGGAGTTGCAGTATAAGTATCTAATGGAAATAATTGTAGTATTGCATCTAAAACCTCTGGAACATTATGTCCGTCCATTCTTATTACCTTGCTATCTTTTCCCATTGATTCTGCTGGAAAGTTTCCATCTGCAATAACAAGAAAATCACTGTGTCCCATTTCTGAAAGAATTTTTAAAAGTTCAGGTGAAATAATTTTCGGTACATTTTTTAACATTTTTACCTCCTGTGTTTTTTTTTGCATTATTATGTTCTTTAAATGAGTGATAAGTCATAAATTTTTTCACTATTTTTTAAACTTTTTTATATCATATTTTAATTTTACACTTGAAATTTCAAATTGTCTTGTAATATAATAAGAAAGAATGGTAATATTTTCACTTTTTTAAACTTTTTTAGAAAAAAATAAATAAAATAAAAAACATTAAGTAGTAAAATAAGACAAAAAATTAATTAAAAGAATGGAGAAGGTGATAAAATGAGATACTCTGAATATAAAGAAAATACAACACACGGATCAGCGAAATTTCCTTTTGCCTATTATTTTGTTAATAAACTTCACCCTAGATATAATATGGAAGTACATTGGCATAATGAATGTGAGATTATAAAAATAGTTTCTGGTACTTTCGATATTAAGATAAATTTATCCCCATACTCTGCAAAAGCAGGAGATATAATATTTTTAAACAGTGGTTGCATTCACTCTGGAATACCTAAAGATTGTGTTTATGAATGTGTAGTTTTTGATATTGCATCTCTTACACAAAAAAATCCACTGGCAAACACTGAATTAAATGAAATTTTACAATATAAAAAAGAGATTCAAAATTTATTTACATCTGAAAAAGAAGATACTTACAATACTTTAAACCATATTTTTAATTTAATGAAAAATAAAAAAGAGGGATATCAACTTAGAACATATGGAATGCTTTATTATTTTTTAGGATTAGTTAAAGAAAATGATCTTTATATAAAAGAAAAAGAGATTTCTATTACAAATAAAAAGCTCTTATCACAAATGAAAAAAATCTTAAATTTTGTTGAAACTAGATATATGGAAGAGATAGGATTAGAAGATTTAGCAAAATCTGTTGATATGAATGAAAAATACTTTTGTAAATTTTTTAAACAACTAACTAAAAAAACTCCTATTGAATATTTAAACTGGTATAGAATAGAGTGTGCTTGTGAAAAAATTAAATTTTCCTCTCTTTCACTTACTGACATAGCATTTGATTGTGGTTTTAACGACACTAGTTATTTTACTAAAGTTTTCAAAAAATATAATGGTATCACGCCTAGAGAGTATCAAAAACTTTTTATAAAAAAATAATTTTTTAATATTTTATAATAAAAAATACTATATTATAAATAAAAAAACTCCCTAATATAATTTATTAAGGAGTTTTTTATTATTTTTTATTTTATCAAATTAGAAAGTCTTAATATCGCCCTAGCATATATTTCCATACCTTGCTTTAGCATACCTAAGTTTATACTTTCATCAAAGCTGTGAGCATTTCCTTTATACTCTTTAAAATTTGGTCCAAAAGCTACTGTATTAGGCATAAGTTTAGCATATGTTCCTCCACCTAAGGCTGCTGGTTCCTCATCTCTTCCTGTAACTTCATAATAAACCTCTTGTAACTCCTTTACTAAAGGAGATTTTTTTTCAAAATATAGAGGTGGATTATGATTTTCTTTAAAGAAAACTACATTTCCATTTTTTCCTGCTTCACTCAATCTTGAATCAAGAGTTTTTTCATCTGTTGTATTTGGGTATCTTATATTGAATTTAACAAATATTTCATTATTTATTATATCTGTTATTCCAGCACTTATCGTAAGATCTCCAACCTCATCATTTACTGTTTTTATTCCTAGATTAGCTCCATCATAAGTTTCTCCAACTTTTTTAGCTATAAATCTTACAAACTCTTTTGCTGAATCACTCTCATCTAAAATCAAATCTAACAGTTGATATATACCTAAAAGAGCATTTACTCCCTTTTGAGGCGAACTTGCGTGAGCTGATTTACCTATACACTTAACAATATCTCCATCTATTTCAAAACGATTGTGTGAATAACTTTCCACTTTAGATATTGCAGTTTTTAATTGTTCTTGAGATATATTTTTAACTTTTAATATAGCTGTTTCAGGAACAATATTAGATCTAGTTCCAGATTTTAGTTCAACAATCTTTGAAGATGATAAATCCAATTTTTTCCTAAAAGAAAAAGTATATATCCCTTTTTCAGAAAAGATTACTGGAAATCTTCCATCTGGAGTAAAAGCATATTTTGGTGGTTGCTCTTTAGAAAGATAATATTTTATATCTTCATCTCCACTCTCTTCATTTGTTCCAAAAATTACTCTCACTCTTTTATTAAAATTAGGCTCTGTATCCACAACAGCTTTTAACGCATATAGAGCTGATACAATAGGTCCTTTATTATCAATAGCTCCTCTAGCTACAAGTTCATCTCCAACTATTTTACCAGCATATGGTGGAACACTCCAATTTTCGTGATCTCCTTCGGGAACAACATCTATATGTCCAAGTATAGCTACATAATCTTTTCCCTCTCCATATTCTGCATATCCTACATAGTTATCTAAATTTTTAACTTTAAATCCTAAAGATTTTGCTATTTCTAAGACTTCATTTAATCCTTTTTTTAATTCAATTCCATAGGGAGCATCATTTGTTGCTGCTCCCTTTACTGTTCTTATTTGAATTAATTTGATAATACTATTTAATGTTTCATTAAAATGTTCATCAATATATTTTTTTAATTCCATAAAATCACTATCCAATTAGTGCTAAAGCTTGCTCTAATACTTTTTCACCTTTCATCATACCATAATCTATTGTGTTGATAACTTCTACTTTTTTTCCTTTAGCTGCTGCTATTGGTTCAAGTTTAGCTTTTTTATATTTTACTTGTGGTCCTAATAGAAATACATCATAGTTATCAACATTTTCTTCAAATTTTGCTATACTTACTGCTGCTATTTCTGTTTCTATTCCTTTTTTGTCAGCTGCTTCTTTCATTTTTTTTACCATAAGACTTGTTGACATTCCTGCATCACATAATAATAATATCTTTTTCATTTTACTCCTCCTACAATATGTATACGATCAATAATAACTACCTTATTTATTCTCTGATTCTAATTTTTCCATCTCATCTTCCTCTTTTTTACTCGCTTTATCTATAATTCTTAAGAATGGAAGATAGATCATTGCCCCTATAATAAGGTTTGCTAATTGCATAAGAGATCCTGTTATATCTCCTACTGTAATAAATCCACTTATGATTGCTGGTGTAGGCCAAGGGAAAGCAACACCTAAAGGTCTTGAAACTAACCCGATATTCATTGCAATATATTGAGTTGTCACAAATACCATTGGTACAATATTAAATGGAATTAGCATAATTGGGTTTAATATTACTGGTAATCCAAATAGTACTGGCTCATTAATATTAAATATTCCAGGAACTATTCCAATAGCTCCAACACTTTTTATATGCTTACTTCTAGCAAAGATAACTACTGCAAGTAATAGAGATAATGTTGCTCCTGCTCCACCCATAAATATCATATCAAAGAATTGTTCTGTGATAACGTGTGGAAGAGGTTGCCCTGCTTGTAATGCAGCTATATTTTCAGCTTGATTTTCTAACCAGAATGGTCTTACAAATCCATTTACCATTGATCCACTATTGATTCCTACTGACCAAAGAATTGAAATTGCAAATACTGTACAGATAGAACCAATATATGAAGTTCCTAAAGCTCTTAGTGGTAATGCTAAAACTTTATATACAAAGTCGTGAATAGTTCCATAAGATGTATGTTCCATACCAACTCTTAATAAAAGAGCTGCTGCTAAAATAACAGTTCCAGGAATAAGTGCCTCAAACGATTTAATTACTTCAGGTGGCACTCCATCAGGCATCTTTACTAAGATATTTCTATTTACGAAAAATTGGAATATTTTTACTGTGATTACACCTATTACCATAGCTACAAACATTCCCTTACTTCCAAGCCAAGTAAATGTCATTACTTGTCCAAATTCACTTGTATTTCCAAGTGGAGTTAAAATTAAAAATGAAGCTAATGATAACAATCCTACTGCTATACTATCAAGCTCAAATTGTTTAGCTAGTTGTTGTGCAACAAGAAATGCTACAAACACAGCTATCAAATTAAATGTTGCACTTACTGGAATATCAAATATATCTTTCCAATTTTCTCCTAAAAGAGATGCCATTCCTCTTTGATAAGCTGGTAATGGAAAGGCTGTTACCATTAAAAAGATTGATCCTATCATCAATAGAGGCATCATCATTATAAATGCTCTTCTAATTCCATTAACATATTTATTTTCAGCTACCCAAGCTGCAACTGGCACTAATTTTTCTTCTAATATCTCAATTACTTTGCTCATTATCTCTCTCCTTGTATGCTCAAATCTTCTATATCTCTTCTAATGGCTTTTGTATATTTCTTTTGTATTCTTCCATATACTCTTTAGATGCTACTTCTATTTTTACCTCTTTTACTGTTTTATCTTCATTAAATACAGGATTTGCTAAATATACTTGAGGTTCTTCTTCAGATGTTGAAGCTACAAAAGTAAACTCCACATTTGTACCTATTCCCCATTCACCTTTATTGTTCATTGCAACAACAGATATAGCTCCTGCAACTCCTCTTCTTTTTCTAAGTTGTTCTGAAAAATCTTCAACTGCTGATTGAGCTGCTTCCATTGGAGACATTCCCTTTCTCATTCTTTGTACAGTTTCATAAGAAAGACAACCTTTCATTATATCCTCTCCAAGCCCAGTAGCTGCTGCTCCTCCAACTTCATTATCAACATAGAATCCAGATCCAGACACTGGCGAGTCTCCAACTCTTCCTCTCTTTTTCATAAATAATCCACTTGTTGAAGTTGCCACTGCCATATCTTTTTCACTATCTAATCCAATCATACATACAGTGTCGTGTCCATCATATGGTGAAAGATGTTTTTGATTTATCTCTTTCATTCTTATTTCCCAAGTTTTTTTAGCTCTTTCTGTAAGCATATTTTGTCTTACAAATCCGTTTTTATGTGCATAAGCTTCTGCTCCAGCTCCTACCAAGAAAATATTAAATCTATCTTCGCTCAATTTTCTTGCAATGCTAACAGGATTTTTATAGTCTTTAATTCCTGCAACTGCTCCTATTGATAAAGTTTTTCCGTCCATAAAAGCTGCATCTAATTCAACTTCGCAATTTTCATTTGGAAGTCCTCCATAACCAACAGATTTATAGAAAGGATAGTCTTCTACTTGCATTATAGCTTTTTCTATTGCATCTTGACATTTTCCATCATTTTTTAATATGTCAGCACCTAGAGCCACTCCGTCAGCAGCCATTCTCCAAGTTGCTATAATTCCCCACTTTCTCATTATTTTCTCACTCCTATTGCTTTATACATATCTATCATCTCTTCAACTAATTCTCTTGCTAAGATTGAGTTCATTAAATGATCTTGTGCGTGAACCATAAGAAGATTAATTTCAACTTTATTTCCATCAGCTTCATTACAGATAAGTTCAGTTTGCATCTCGTGTGCTTTTAAAGATTTTTCTCTAGCTTCTTTTAAAAGTTCATCAGCAGCTTCAAAGTTTCCTACTTTAGCTTCTCTTAGTGCTTCATAAGCTAAGCTTCTTGCTTCTCCAGAGTTTCCTACAATTGTCATTGCTATTTCTTCTAAATCCATATTCATTTTAACGCCTCCTAAAGAATTATTTTTTTACTTTGTATAATTACTTATATCATCATTAAATATTTCTGTCAAAATTCACGTTTTATGATCTATTATCGTTAAAAAAGTAATATTATAGAGTTAAGTTTGAAAAAAGTATAGATTTATGCTATTATAGAGCAAGTATAACGAATATATTTTTATTATATTTCGTCTAAAAATAAAAAAATCACTATTTTAAAATTTTTTATGGAGAGTTATTTATGAACTTTGAAATCTTGAAAAATAATATAAACATTGATTTTTCAAAACATTTTACTAAAAAAGAGAGAACATTTTTCAAATCTCTTAATATAGAAGAAAAAACAATTTCGTTATCTTTAGATAAATTTATGATAGATTTTAACTTAATTTCAAAGGACGAAATTATTAAGTTCCTAGTTTCAATTTTAAATAAATATATTATCTTGTCTTCAAAGTCTGAAAACTATTGTAGCTATATATCTATAATTCAATCTTTTAAAATATTAGATAAGAAGATAGAACTAACTTTTTCTGATGAAATATTAAGCTCTTTTAAAAAGGGAACTAATTTTGAAAAATTAGGAATTAATAAAATTATCACATTTGAAGAAAAATTTTCATACAAATTATTTCAATTTTTAAAACAAAATCCTGAAAAAAATATATTTATATCTCTTGAAAAACTTAGAGAACTTTTAGAAATAAGTGGATCTTATACCAGATTTTATGATATTGAAAAAAATATACTTATTCCAATAATCAAAGACTTAAATGAAAATGGAAATATGGAGTTCAAATACTTTAAAAATAAGAGTGGAGAGTATAAAAC
>JAUNAY010000223.1 GCA_030527385.1 Fusobacterium sp.
ATATCAGTAAGTTTGTATTTTAATGTACTCATTGGAATTGTATTGTCTTCAACAAAAGAATCTATAATAGAGTTAATCATATCTGGCTCTATTAATGGCTCATCTCCTTGAATATTTACTATCACATCATAATCTTTATATGTTTCACATACTTCAGCTATTCTACTTGTACCATTTAGATGATCTTTTCTTGTTAAAATTACATTTCCACCAAATGCTTCAACTTCTTTTACTATTCTTTCATCATCAGTTGCTATTACAACACTATCTAATTTAGATTTTAACGCTCTTTTATATACCCATTCCACCATAGTATGCCCACAAATATCCTTTAAAGGTTTTCCCTCTAATCTTGTAGATGCATATCTTGATGGAATTACTCCTAAAAATTTCAATTTACAACCTCCTTTAAATTGTGTAAAATATACTATAACTTATTATACTTTAAAATAAAAAAATATACAAAGAAATTTTAAACTTGGGAGGAAGCCTATGAAATTAAAAAAACTATTATCTATACTATTTATTTCATTCTTAGTTATTTCTTGTAGCAATGCTCCAATATCTGGAAGAAAACAACTTCTTTTAGTTGATGAAGCTCCTCTTATACAACAAAGTTACGCTCAATATAATCAAGTTTTAAGACAAAGTATTGTTTTAAAAAATAACGATGCAAAACTTGTAAAAAAAGTAGGAAACAATATTGCTAAAGCTGTTGAAAGATATTTTCAATTACACCCAGAAGAGAGAAGATCAAATATTAAATATGCTTGGGAATTTAACTTAATAAAAGATAAAACTCCTAACGCTTGGTGTATGCCTGGAGGAAAAGTAGCTGTATATACAGGAATTTTACCTTATACTCAAAATGAACAGGGATTAGCCGTTGTTATGTCTCACGAAATTGCTCACGCTATTGCTCAACATAGCAGAGAACAACAAAGTCAAACTCTTATACAAAGTGGAGTAGGTAGTCTTCTTAATATAGCTTTTGGAGTTTCACAAGAGCTTTATGGTAGTGCTTCTAATCTTATTATGCTTAATTATAGTAGAACTCAGGAAACTGAAGCTGATGAACTTGGGCTTATATTTATGAAAATAGCAGGATATAATCCAAATTACGCTCTGACATTTTGGCAAAGAATGGCAAAAGCTAGTGGTGGAAAGCAATCACCAGAATTTTTAAGCACTCACCCTAATGACCAAACTAGAATTGCAAATATTAAAAATTTCTTACAAAGTGAAACATTTAAAAATATTAAAAAATAAAAAATTTATAAAAGAAAGGATTAAAAAATGGAAATTTACTTTATACGTCACGGAGAAACTCTTTGGAACACTCTAAAAATATTTCAAGGAAGTTCTGATTCTCCTTTAACTGAACTTGGTATCTCTCAAGCAAAAAAATTGGGGGAAAAATTAAAAGATACTGAATTTACAGCTTTTTATTCTTCACCTATGGGAAGAACTATTCACACTAGCAAATTAATACTTGGTGATAGAAATCAAGAGATAAAATTTATCGAAGAATTTAAGGAGATCTCTATGGGAAATATGGAGGGAGTTCCTCGTGAAGATTTTGAAAAACAATTCCCAGAAGAGTTCTATAATTTCTTTAATAATCCAGCAAAGTATGTTCCTACTGGTTATAATGGAGAAACTTATTATCAAGTTATTGAAAGAGCAAAAATTGGATTAAATAAGCTTTTACAAGCTCATAAAGAAAATGATAGAGTAGCAGTAGTTACTCACGGGGTAACTTTAAAAGCTCTTTTCCATATCATAAACAATGAAAAGATTGAAGAGCTAGGAGCTTCAAAAGTACCTAGAAATACAAGCTTATCAATAGTTGAATACAAAGATAATAAATTTAATATAAAAGTTTTCTCAGATATTTCACATCTTGAAGATTAAAGAGGTATTAAAATGAAAAGTATTAAATTGGTTTTATCATCATTTTCAGAAGCTTTTAGTTTAATAAAAATAATTGGACTTAGAAAATATTTCTTTATTCCTGGAGTATTAGGAATTTTACTTTTTCTTATAGTTATGCTTGGAGCAAATTTTATCTCTATTGGTCTTATTAAATATATAGAAAATATTTTTAATATCAATGATTATCATTCAATTATTTCAATAATTTTAAAAAT
>JAUNAY010000011.1 GCA_030527385.1 Fusobacterium sp.
TGTTGCTAATGTCCTTATTTATTAGTTTTGTTTTGTCCTTTTCTCTCGTGGACATAGATTATAATATCACAATAACCATTTTCTGTCAATAACTTTTTTTATTTTTTTCTAAAATATTTTAGAAAAAAATTTAAGGCATTAAATAAGCCGAGTTTTGTTTATGCTGATCATTTATCTAATCCTATAATTGCTTATAGTTTCTAGCAACTTACCCTGAAAGCTGGACGAGCAGCCCTTAACCTTTCCTATTTAGTCTTGCTCCAGAGGGGGTTTACCAAGCTTTCTTAGTCTCCTAAGAAACTGGTGGTCTCTTACACCACCTTTTCACCCTTACCATTACTGGCGGTCTATTTTCTGTGGCACTTTCCTTAAAGTTACCTTTAGCAGCCGTTAGCTGCCCTCTTGCTCTATGGAGCTCGGACTTTCCTCTCCTTGTTACCAAGCAGCGATCAACTTTAATACCTTAAATCTTATTGTTTATTTATTTAATTGTGAATTTTTATTTTGGGCTCTAGTTTCTTTTCTTCTCTTTTGAATTCTAAGCACTCTTATTATAATACCAAAAATTACAAAAAATGCAATAGTTATTCCACCAAAAATATTTATTTTTTCATCTTCACTAATCTCTTCTTGTACTGTAATAGGATCTTCAATATTTATATTATCTAAAATACTATCTATTCCATCTAATACCTCTAATGAATACTCTCCCATTTTTCCATTAATTAAACTTGATTCTGCTTCACTTAAAATTAAGTTTATGTCCTCTTGATACTCCTCTACATCTATGTCCCTAGAAAAATTTAATTCTATTTTTCCTTTTCCATTTTCATCTTTTTTTATATTAAGAATTATAACTTTTTCTGGATCTTCTACACTAAATCCCTCTTCTGTTGGAAGAGTATTAACGTGAATATGAAGTTTTCTTTTTTCTTCCAACTCTGAAATTTTTTGTTGTACAGTTGATTTTTCCTCATCAGAAAAAAGTTTTAAAGTATCATTTACTCCAGCATAAGAGCTGCTTATTATCGCAACCATTCCAATTATTGTTAAAAATTTTTTCACACTTTTCTCCTTAATACACTAATATGTTTCAAAAACAGGTCCATCATTAAAAACTATAATTTCAACACCAATTTTTTCTAGTTCTTTACTTAATAATTCTACAAAACAATTTTCACTTTCAAAGTGTCCTATATCAAAAATATTAATTCCTGCTTCTTTAGCATCTAGTGCCTCGTGATAGCCAACATCTCCTGTTATAAAAAGATCTGCTCCTAAAGATTTAACTTTTCTCCAATAACTCATTCCAGAACCATTAATTAAAGCTATTTTTCTTATACTTTTTTCCTTATTTTCACAGATTACTCTTATATTTTTTATTTTTAATTTTTTCTTAATAAACTCTGCATACTTTTCTAAAGTTACTTTCTCTGAAAGTGTATATATTCTTCCTATTCCAACTTCATTATCAGTTTCGTTCACATCTATTATTTTGCTCTCTTTTACATCTAGTAAATGAAGAATATAATCATTAAGCCCTCCTTTAGATGAATCTAAATTTGTGTGCATTGCATATAAAGATTTTTTATTTTCTATAAGTTTTATTATTTTTTTTCCTAAAATATCCATAGTTGTAACACTTTTAATAGGTTTAAATATCATTGGGTGATGTGTGATTATCATATCTACACCATTTTTTACTGCATTTTCTATTGCATTTTCTGTGGCATCAATAGAAAACTGAATTTTTCTTACTTCTTGATTTAGTTTTCCAACTAATAGCCCTACGTTGTCCCAATTTTCTGCATTATTTTTAGGATATTTTTTTTCTAAAATTGAAACGATATCTTTAACCTTTATTATCATAAACTTATCTTCCCTTCCACAGTAGAAAGAATTATAAGAGCTTCTTGAAACAATGTTTCTCCTTGTCCTTTTTCTAAGTTTAGTTTTTCTTCTATTTCATATATTGAGTATCTTTTATCACTTCCAAAACCAAAATAAAGATTTAATATATCTATATGTCTTAGACTTAATCTATTATTTAAGTTAAAGAAATTTATTTTCTTCTCGACAAGTTTTTCTCTTTTTTCAATAGCTTCTATACTTGGAAGTAGATCCTCTTCTTTTAAATATACCTCTCCTGCCTCTTGTTCATCTTCGTGTTCGTGTTTGTGATTATGCTCTTTTCCAAAATTTTCTTTTTTAGTTTTAAAATAATTTTTAAATTCATATTTTATGTCTTCTACTTTATTTTGAATAAACATAACCATCTCTTTTATTATCCAAAATATACAGTAATTTTTAAACTCTCCATTATTTTCTGGATTGTAATTTGATATAGCTTTCATAAGCCCTACTGTTCCTTCTTGAACTATATCCATATACGCTATTCCGTCTCTAGTATAATTAAAAGCGATAGATGCTACCTCTCCTAAATATTTTACTATTAACTCTTCATCATCTCTATTGTCATCATAAAAATTTTTAAAATACTCTTTTTCTGCCTCTTCACTCATTACTTCTAAATTAGCAATCTCATCTAAATAATCTATAACAGTTTCCTCTGTAAACTCTTCTAAATCCTCTAAATCTTTCAGTTTTATATTTTCCACAACAGTTTCTACTTTTAAATCTTTATTTTCATTTAAAAACTCTTTAAATTTTTCATCTTCAAAATATTTTTCTATTATTAATTTTTCTAAATCTTTTAATTTTATATTTTTCATTTTCTCCTCCACTAAAGAAATAGGAGCATAAATGCTCCTATTCCCCAAAATTACATTTTAAAATCTTCTAATTTTTTTCTTCTACTTGGATGTCTTAATTTTCTTAAAGCTTTAACCTCAATTTGTCTAATTCTTTCTCTTGTTACTTTAAAAATCTTTCCAACTTCTTCTAATGTCTTAGGTGAACCATCATCTAATCCATATCTATATCTTAAAACTCTTTCTTCTCTACTACTTAATGTATTTAATACCCCATCAAGTTGCTCTCTTAATAAAGATCTATTTGTTAATTCATATGGATTAAGCATTTTTTGATCTTCAACAAAGTCTCCAAGTTCACTATCCTCTTCACTTCCTACTGGAGTTTCTAATGAAATAGGATCTTGATTCATCTCTTGAATAGATTTTACTTTTTCAACTTCCATTCCTAATCTTTCTGCTAATACCTCTGGTGTTGCATCTTTTCCTGTTTCTTGAAGATAGATTCTAGCTTCTTTTTTAATCTTATTAATAGTTTCTATCATATGAACTGGTATTCTTATTGTTCTTCCTTGATCTGCAATAGCTCTTGTTATAGCTTGTCTTATCCACCAAGTTGCATAAGTTGAGAATTTATATCCCTTACTATATTCAAATTTTTCTACCGCTTTCATAAGCCCAATATTTCCCTCTTGAATTAAATCTAATAGTTTTAATCCTCTATTAGTATGTTTTTTAGCAATACTTACAACAAGTCTTAAGTTTGCTTCAACTAGTTGTTTACTTGCCCATTCGTCCCCTTCTAAAGCTCTCTTAGCATATTCAAGCTCTTCATCGTGACTTAATAGAGGGATTTGTCCTATCTCTCTTAAATACATTTTTATAGGCTCATCAACTTTCATATCTCCAGAAAGATTAAATAGATCATCACTAATAAGTTCATCTTCACTGATCTCTTCTAACTCTTCAGGATTGAAATGATCAAAGTCATCTAAATCATCTACTCTATCATCAACAAAATCATCTATATCATCATCTTCTGGAAAGTCATCTTTCTCTATTACTTTTGGATCTTCTTCTACTGATATTGGTGCTGGTTTCTCTTTTTCTTTTGCTTTAGACTTAGATTTTTCTTTTGTTTTTATAGCAGTTACTAGTTTTTTCTCTCTTTCTAGATCTTCTTTTCTAACGATTTCTATACCTTGATCCATCATTCCAGTAATCAATTGCTCTATTTTTTCAACTGGAAAATCGCTCTTTAGCTCATCATTTATTTCTTCATAAGTTATATACTTATTTTCCATAGCTTTTCTGACCAAAGAAAGAACTTTTTCGTTTTTTATAAAATCTCTCATTATCTGAAGCCTCCTCTAAAAATTTATAGATTAATTATTTCTTCATACTCTTTATAAATGTCTAATACTTCAGAGAAATTTAATGCCCGACTTAATTGTAACTCTATATCTTTTACTTTAAAAAATTGGCTAAAATTCTCTTTATCTTTTTTCATATTTTTCATCTGCTCTTTTATCTCTATTCTGAACCACGAAACGAAAATCTCTTCTAGCAATTTTTGTGTCTTTTCCTCATCAGAAAAATCATTTAACGCTAAACAAATAACTATTTCCCATTCTTCAGTTTCAGACTTTGTTAATTCTATCTCATTTTTTATCTCTTTTGCTACATTTTCTATATTCTCTTCATTTTTTGCAAGATATGAAAATATTTTTTTTGTGAGTGATCCACTTATATTCTTGTTTTTAAAATATTTAAAATACTCTTTATTGTTAAATATTAAAGCTAATGTTAACTCTTCTAAAGGAGGAGCAGCATTCTCTCTAATATCTATTTTTTCATCTTTTATCTCATCAAATATTCTTACTCTTTTTTTATTTTTGTCTATAAGAGTTTCTTTTAATACATCTTTTTCAATATCCAACTGCTTAGATAATTTATCTAAATATAAGCTTTTCTCTAAATCTGTTTCTATACATTGAAAAAAATCTTTAAATCTATTTATAAACTTTTGTTTTGAAATTGTACTATTTAGATCATACTCCCTTGAATAATATTTAAACAAAAAATCAAATATCTCAACAGAGTTTTTTACAGCCTTTAAGAACTCATCTTTTCCATAAGTTTTTAAAAACTCATCTGGGTCTTTTGCTCCTTCAAGAACTAAAACTCTGATGTTAAAACCTAACGACTTTAATATTAATCCTGCTCTTTCTGTGGCAGATTGTCCTGGAGCATCGGAGTCAAATGCTAATATTACATTTGAAGTATATCTTTTCAATAATTTTCCTTGATCTTCAGTTAAAGCTGTTCCTAAAGGTGCTAAAGTAACATCAAAGCCATATAGATACCCAGATAAAACGTCCATATAACCTTCCATTAGCATTGCATAATTTTTCTTTTTGATTATGTTACTTCTTTCAAGTCCATATAAATTTTTTCCCTTTTTAAATATCGGAGTATCTGGGGAATTTATATATTTGGGAGTTTCTTTATCTTTTTCGAGGGTTCTTCCTCCAAAAGCTATTATCTTTCCAGCTGTTGAAAAAATTGGAAAAATAACTCTATTTCTAAAGGTATCATATTGTCCTTTTTCACTTTCTTTTACAAGTCCTAAAGCTATAATATCAGTTAAACTATGTCCTTTATTTAAAAGATAATCATTTAATTCATTCCATCTATTTGGAGCAAATCCCAATCTATTCTCTTTTATAATTTTAGGATTTATCTTTCTTTGAGATAGATATTCTAAAGCTTCTCTTCCAGCATTTGAAAACATACTTTCTTCAAAAAAACTATGAGCATCTTCCATTATCTTATAATATCTCTCATAATTTTCATTCTCTTGTACATTTTCTTTCATTCCCTTTATAGGAATACCATATTTTTGAGACAGTTCCTCCACTGCTTCAGAAAAGCTAATTTTTTTATATTTTGAGTAAAATGTTACAGGGTTTCCTCCTGCCCCACACACAAAACACTTGCAAATATTTTTATTTGGATTCACCATAAAAGACGGTGTAGTATCAGGGTGAAACGGACATAGTCCCTTATAATTTGCCCCTGCTTTTTTTAATTCAACAAATTCACCAACTACTTCTTCAATTCTTAAACTATCAACTAGCATATTTATATCTTCTGTTCTATATTTCATTTAAACTCTATAACCTTCCATTTTCACAGCTATTTTTATTAATATGCTACTTTTAAATTTAATCATAATTGGCTCCTCAATTGATATAAAAATATTTTTACGTTATTTTATAGTATAATATATTTTTTAACAATAATCAAATTTTTTAATAGAAAATACAAAAAAGAGAGTGACCCAACATAAAGTTTTTAGGTCATTCTCTTTCTTTATATTAATTCCCTAAATAAGCTTTTTCATTTCTTCTTGAGTTTGATAATTCAAATAATCATCTTTTATC
This sequence comes from Fusobacterium sp., assembly GCA_030527385.1. Taxonomy (GTDB): domain Bacteria; phylum Fusobacteriota; class Fusobacteriia; order Fusobacteriales; family Fusobacteriaceae; genus Fusobacterium_A. The sequence continues at coordinate 6,158 of JAUNAY010000011.1, forward strand.
TTAGCTTTATTATCATCAAAGTTTGCACCTTTATATTTTACCTCTTTAACTTTTTCAAAGATAAAGAATGTATCATTTATAACAGCAGTTTCTACTGTATTTAAAGGAGCTTCAAATATTAATTTAGTAAGATCACTGTTATATCCCAACTTTGGAATATATCCAGCATCATTTATATTTGCATAAAGTCCAGAATGAAGAACGTCTTTACTTTCTTTTGCAAGATTTTCAAACTTAGCTTTATCTTCAACTAATTTTGTTTTTAACTCTCCTAATTCTTTTTCTTTTGCTTCAATTGTTGCTTGAGATATTTTTGGAGTAATCAAAATGTGACTAGCTCTTGCTCTATCTTCAGCATCATTTCTCTCTGCTATATAGATTAGATGTTGTCCAAATATAGTTTCAACAGGTGTTGGATAAATTTTTCCTACTTCTCCTTCAAACACTGCTTTTTGGAATGGTTCAACCATATCTTTTTTAGAGAACCAACCTAAATCTCCACCATTTGAATTAGGTTCATCTGAATTTTCTTTTGCCATTTCAGCAAAATTTTCTATTGTCAATTTTTTTAATAGATCTTCAGCTTTAGCTTTAGCTTCTTTCTTATCCTCTTCTGAAGGATCAATTTTTAAAACAGCTATATAAGCATCTGAACTTGGAAATACATCATATGCCATTTTATTTTTGTTGAAAAACTCTTTTAATTGATCATCAGTCGGATTTAATGATTTTTTTATACTTTCAAAAAGTCCTTTATTATACTCTTCAAACTTATACTCTATTGGAAGATTATCATCTACTTTTACTCCTCTAGCAATAGCTTCTTTAACAAGTTTGAATTGATTTTCAAAATATTTTTTACTCAATTCTCTTGCTTTTTCTCTATCACCATTAGTCATAAACATATTTTGTAAAGTTCTTCTTGCCATATCTAAATTTGTTATAGCAAATCCATCTGATTCTATTTCAGGTTTTTCAAGATATGCAGAATACTCTTCAGCAACATTTTCTAACTTTAGATTTTTTCTATATTTTTCTATTAATACTGCATACTCTTCATTGCCTTTTAACTCTTTTAATTCTTTTATGATGTCAGCTTTAGCTTCTTCAAATGTTTTTCCATTAAATAGTGTATATTGATTTTCATCATAATATTTTTTTATTTCATCATCTGTTAAAACCACATTTTCACGAATTTTTTCAAGAGTTTTTCCTACAACAAGATTTTTTTCAAGCTCTTGTTTAAAACTTTTTCTTGTATAACCTTGAGCTTGTAACATTCTTTTAAATTGCTCTTTATTTCCAATAGAATTTTCTATTCTATCATATTGTTCACTAACTTCACTTCCAGGTACTTTTACTTTTAAATCATCAGCTATTTTTAAAGTTATATTTTTATCAACAACTTCATTAAAAGCAATAATATCAATTAGACTTCTATCTATTTTATCTCCTAGATATTTTGAATACCCATCAACCATTGTAGATTTTGTTCTTTCTACTTCAAGTTTTGATATTTTTTCACCATCTAATTTGAAAGCATATGTAGCTCCACTACTCATACTTCCTTTTAGATTCATTATTGTTAAATATCCTCCACTTAGTATAAATAATACAGTAATAAACCAGATAATAGGTTTCATTTGTTTACGAAATTTTCTAATTGCCATAATTTATGTATTATCAGAATAACTCTGATAATCTCCCCTTTCCTTTTTTGTGTATAGTTTCATTACTTCAATTAGCTTATTTTTATTTAAAGTCTAAACCATATTTTCTAATTTTTTCATAAAGAGTTGTTCTTCCAATTCCAAGAAGTTTTGAAGTTTCTTGTTTGTTCCATCTTGTTTTTTGTAAAGCAATAGCTATAACTACCTTTTCAACATCTGCTAAGCTATATATCTCTTGTTCAAGAATATCTTTTAATGGTCCAACTCCTACAACTGTTTTATTTTCAACAGTATCAGATTTCATTTTAATCTCTAATGGTAAATCCTCTATACCAATTATTTTGTCAGTTGAAAGAATAACCATTCTTTCTATCATATTTTTTAGTTCTCTAATATTTCCAGGATATGAATATTCCATCAAATATTTCATTGCTTCTCCTGAAATAACTGGTGTATCTCTGTGAAGTTCTCTTACTATTTTATTTAGGAAATAGTTTGCAAGTAAAGGAATATCCTCTTTTCTTTCTCTTAGAGGTGGAACTTCAATAGGGAATACTGTTAATCTATGGTATAGATCTTTTCTGAATTTTCCCTTTTCTGTTTCATCTTTAAGATCTTTATCACTAGCAACAATAAATCTAACATCTACTCTTCTAGTTTTGTTTCCTCCAACTCTTTTTAATTCTCCATATTCAATTACTCTTAAAAGTTTAGATTGAATTTTTACGTCCATAGCTGATATATCATCTAAGAACATAGTTCCACCATCAGCTTCTTCTAATAATCCTTTTTTGCTTGAGTTAGCTCCAGTAAATGCTCCTCTTTCATATCCAAAAAGTTCTCTTTCCATTGTTTCTTCTGGCATAGATGCACAGCTTACAACAATGTAATTATTTTTTCTTCTGTCACTTTTTTTGAATATTTCTTTAGCTACTAATTCTTTTCCAAGTCCATTTTCTCCAGTAATAAGAACTGGTAAATCACTCTCTGCAACTTTTTCTATAAGATTTTTTACATCTTTAATTCTAGCAGATTGTCCAACTATTTCACTTTCTTCTTCACTGCTTAATAATTTTTCCTCTAATTTTCTCTTTTCTTTTAATATTTCAAGATTTTTAAGAGCTGGCATAATTATTCTGTTCATTTCTCTTAATTCAACAGGTTTCATCATATAATTATAGATATCTGCATTCTTTAATTCATTTAAAATCTCTTCATTTTCATCATCTAAAAGAGCCACAACAACAAAATCTTTCCCTATACCGTTTAATTTTCTCTTAGCTTCTGCAAAATTGAACCAAGTTAAGTACTCATCTAATAGAACAATATCAAAATCACTTTCTCTTAACATATCTAATGCATCAAGAAGATTGTTAAATGTTATAATTTCATATTGTTCTGAAAGTTCTTTTCTTATTTGCTTCAAAGTTTCTTTTCTTTCCGAAATCGCTAAAATAGCATTTTTCATACCCAGCCTCCCTATTTATATCGTTATTTTCAAAAATAATTCATAATTTATTGTTTTCTACTATAATGTATTATAATAGATATTCTGTATTTTTTCAAGACTATTTTTTATTTTTTTGGTAATAATTTCTTTAAATTCAGTCTTTAAGCTATTTTGTAAGGTTAAAAATATCATTTGCTGAAATGTAAATAAAGAATGCAAATAGCAATATCATTCCCGCTGTATGTACTTTTTCTTCTAACTTTTTATTAACCTTTACTCCCACTAATTCTAATAAAACAAAAAGTATTCTTCCTCCGTCAAGTGCAGGAAGAGGAAGTAAATTCAAAATCCCTACATTTATCGAAAGTAAAGCTGTCAACCAAACAAGAATTCCTATTCCCTCTTTTGATGCTTGCCCAACTACTTTAATTATTCCTATTGGTCCACTTATCTCCTCACTTTTTACCTTTCCAGTCACTATCATTTTTAAGCCGTCTAAAGTGTCAACTATTATCTTTTTTACTCCTAAAAAACTAGCTTTTATTGATTCTCTAAAAGTAAATCTCTCTATATGATAATCAGGTAAAATACCCAATATATATCTCTTTGTTTCTGGTTCATATGTAAGTTTTAAATCTATATTTTTTATTTCATTTGCTCTTTCTACAACTAGCTTTATCTCTTTTGTATTATCTATTTCACCTAAAATTTTTCCAATATCTTCCCATTTATTAACATCAATTCCATCTATTGATATAATTTTATCCTTTGGAAGTATCAATTTGCTACTATTACTATTTTCTAAAATATGTCCAACTACTGCTTCCTCATTTGGAACAACTTTTCCATTTATATTCAACATTGTAAAAATAATAGAAAAAGCTAATAAAAAATTCATAAATACTCCAGCAATTAATACGATTAATCTTGCAAAAGGTGGTTTACTATTAAATCCATCTTCTACTTTGCTATCAACTTCCATTCCCTCTATATTTACAAATCCACCTATTGGAATTGCTCTAAATGAATATGTAGTTTTCATAGTGTCATATGAGTATACCTGTGGTCCCATTCCTATTGAAAACTCAGTTACAGGCATTTTAAAAAATTTTGCTGTGGCAAAATGTCCTAATTCGTGAATAAAGATTATTATTCCTAGCACAAGTATTGCTGCTATTATGTTCATTATTTTCCTCCGTTATAAAATCACTTCTTTTACAAGAGAAAAAACCTCTTCTCCTATCTCTTCAATGGTTTTTATTCTGTCTCCATCATTACATTTTATCTCTTTCCAATTATATATATTAGCTATTTTACAAGCATTTTCGTGAGATTCCTTTAAATATTCTTGATCTCTTTCGTGAATATCTTTTTTATTCTCTCCTGTAATCTTATTTTTTCTCTCTGCCATCAATCTTATTGCCATTTCAGTTGGCATATTTAAAAATATTACCAAATCTGGACGAGGTATTCCCATTTTTTCATATTCAAGATCCTCTAACCAATCTAAATATCTCTTTTTTTCATCTAAATTTTTAATTTTAGAAGCTTGATGTACCATATTTGAAGTTACATATCTATCTGTAACAATTATCCCGTCGTTATTATAAAATTTTTCCCAATCTGTTTTAAATGAAGCATATCTGTCTATTGCATACATTGTAGATACTGGATATGGGTTTACTTTCATTGCATCTTCTCCAAAAGCTCCTGCTAAATACATTTTTACTGGTTCACAAGCTGGACTTTCATAATTTGGAAAAGATATTTTTTTCCCATTCAATCCAATTTCTAATATTCTATCAAATAATCTTTTAGTTTGTGTTTCTTTTCCACTAGAGTCTGTTCCCTCTATAACTATAAGTTTTCCCATTTTATTTCTCCTCTTTTTCTCCATATTCACCATATACCCAATCTCTTGTTTCCCTATCTACACTTTTAATAGTTTCAACACTATCTATCTCTATTGGTATATGTCTTTCCATAGCTTTCTCTATTATTTCATAGATTGTTAAAAATCCTATTTTTCCTTTCATAAATAGCTCTACTGCAACTTCATTTGCTGCATTAAATACAGCTGGCATTGATTTTCCTTTTCTCCCTGCTCTATAAGCAAGCTCTACACCTTTAAAAGTTTTATTATCAACTTGTTCAAAAGTTAAAGTTGAAGCTTTTGTAAAATCAAGAGGTTCAAAAACTACATTAGCCTCTCTTTCTGGATATGTAAATGCATATTGAATAGGAAGTTTCATATCTGGTGCTCCTAATTGAGCTATCACAGCTCTATCTTTAAATTCTACCATAGAATGAATTATGCTTTGTGGGTGAACTAAAACATCTATATGATCATAATCTACTCCAAAAAGTTCGTGAGCTTCTATAACTTCTAATCCCTTGTTTACTAATGAAGATGAATCTATTGTTATCTTTTTCCCCATAGACCAGTTTGGGTGTTTTAGTGCATCTTCTACTTTTACATTTTTCAATTCTTCTACTGTTTTTCCTCTAAATGTTCCACCACTTGCAGTTATTATAAGTCTATTTACCTCTTGTTTTCTTCCTCCTAACATAGATTGAAATATTGCTGAATGTTCACTATCAACTGGTACTATCTCTGCTTTTGGATACTCTTTTAAAAGTTTATTTATATACTCTCCACCTGCAACCATAGTCTCTTTATTTGCAAGAGCTATTCTCTTTTCATTTTTTATTCCTGCAACAGTTGCTTCTATCCCAATAGCTCCACTTACTGCTGTTAAAAGAATATCATAATCTTTTAAATTAGCTAACTCTGTAAGTCCACTATCTCCTAAAAATAGTTTTACATTTGGAAACTCTCTGCTTATTTGTAAATATCCCTCTTCAGTTCCAACACAAACATACTTAGGAGAAAACTCTCTTATCTGTTCAATCAATAATTTATGATTTCTATTTCCACTTAAAGCTACAATCTCAAATTTTCCATTACTATTTCTAACTACATCTAACGCACTAGTTCCTATACTTCCTGTCGATCCCAATACAACTATTCTTTTCATAATCTTCCTCCTAAGAAAAAAACAGGGTGAATAAAATAATTTTTCACCCAACAATATTTTTTTATATTTATAATACTATAAGTCTTAATAAATAATATACAACTGGAGCCACAAAAAGCATACTATCAAATCTATCTAATATACCTCCGTGTCCTCTCAATATTGTTCCTGAATCTTTAACTTTAAATTCTCTTTTAAACATTGATTCACCTAAATCGCCAATTTGTGCAACAATACTGATAAATACTCCTATTATAATTATATTTACTATTCCTAAATCACCATTTTCCAAAAGTTTAAAATATTTTTCTAAAAGATAAAGGGAACATATTGTAAAAAATATTCCTCCTAAAGATCCCTCTATTGATTTTTTTGGACTTATACTACTAAATCCTCTCTTAAAAATCTTTCTTCCTATTGTTAATCCAGTAAAATAAGCAAATGTATCACAAACCCATACCATAATTTGAGCTGTTAAAAGCCACATTCCACCATTTGGTAAAAAACTAATTAATAGTACGTGTGAAAATAAAACTGATACATACAAAGCTCCTAAAAGAGTTACTCCTAAATCAGAACTTGAATTTTCAACTTTATTTTGTAATACTCTATATCCTATTAATAATACTGTAAATATTGAAAAAACAAACATATTATTTATCTCTATCTTTCCTAATTGATTTAAAAATAATATATTTGGTATTGCCAATGCTCCAATTAATCCTACCATTTTATATGGTTTTTTTCCACCAACCTCTGCCATATTATAAAATTCGTATGTAGCCATACCAATTATTATATTTGCAAATATTAAAAGAGGTATTCCTCCACTATACAATATCCAAATAAGCAGTGGAATTCCTATTATAGCTACCATTATTCTACTTAACATTACTTAACTCCTCCAAATCTTCTATCTCTTTTATTATAACTTTCTATTGCTCTATCTAATTCTGCCTCATCAAAATCAGGCCACAAAGTATCTGTTATATATATTTCTGAATATGCTATTTGCCATAATAAGAAATTTGAAATTCTAAATTCACCACTTGTTCTTATTAAAAGTTCTGGATCTGGAATATCTCTATACATATACTTAGAGAATTCTTCCTCTGTTATCTCATCTTTTCCCTCTTTTAATAATCTATTTATACCATCTAATATTTCAGCACGTCCACCATAATTAAATGCTATATTTAGATTTAAACCAGTATTATTTTTACTTAAATCCTCTAGTTTTTTTATTGCTTCCAATAGGGAATCACTCACATTTTCCTTTTTTCCAGAAACTGTAAATTTTATATTATTTTCCATTATGTTTTTTTCTTCACCTTTTAAATAAGTTTTAAATAAAAACATCAATGCTTCAACCTCTTCTTTACTTCTTTTCCAGTTTTCTGTTGAAAATGCGTATACTGTAAGATATTTAACCCCTATCTTTCCAGCGTGTGTTATTATCTTTCTTAAAGATTTAGCTCCCTCTCTATGTCCTAAAGTTCTAGGAAGCCCTCTCTTTTTTGCCCATCTTCCATTTCCGTCCATTATTATAGCTATATGTTTAGGAATATTTTGTTCCATCTATCTCACCTCATTATTATTCAATAAATTTTACCATATTTATTAAAATATTTCTATCATATTTACTGCTAAAACTCTGAAATCTGAATAAAAAATACACCTGTAATCTCAATTTACTAAGATAACAGGTGTATTATACTTATAAACTATCAATTAAAAACCATTCATTTCAATTAATAGATCTCTAAATATTTTAAATCCTAACTCTAAAGCTTTAGGATCAAAATCAAACTTAGGGTTATGAAGTGGATATATAAAGTTTTTCTCTTCATTTCTTACTCCTAACAAGAACATCAATCCTTTGTTTCCATTTTGTAAATAGAAAGAAAAATCTTCTGATCCATTTAATCTAGTTGATTTTATTAATTTTTCTTCTGGAACTACTTTTTCAAGCTTTGCATATAATTCATCTGAATTTATTACAGGAGGATAAAATGGATTAAACACCATATTTATTTTTACTCCAAATGCTACTTCTAATCCTTTATTTATACTATAAACTCTTTCTCTAAATAGCTCTATCAAATCTGTATTTAACATTCTTATTGTTCCCAAAATATTAACCTTTTCTGGAATAATATTTCTAACTTCTCCAGCTTTAAAACTTCCTATTGTCAAAACAGCTGTTTCAGATGGTTCTAAATTTCTTGAAATTATTGACTGATATGCTTCTACTAATTTAGCTCCAACCAATATTGAATCTATCCCCTTGTGTGGTTGTGCTCCGTGACAACCCTTTCCAACTATCTCTATATCAAAATTTATATTTTGGAAACTTACTGCTCCAGTAGTTGTAGCTATTTTTCCCTCTTCTATTTCTGGATTTAGGTGCAATGCAAATATTCCATCAAATTTTTTACTTTTAAAAAACTCTGAATTAGCTACAAATCTAGCTCCTCCCTTTCCCTCTTCTCCAGATTGAAAAATTAACATAACAGATTTTTTTAATATTTTACCACTTTTTAACTCTTCACTTAACCATTTAGCAAAATACAATAAATTTGTTGTATGTCCATCGTGTCCACAAGCGTGCATCATTCCATCTATTTTTGATTTATAATCTTTTTCTCCCTCTTCTTGAATAGGAAGTGCATCTATATCAGCTCTAAACCCTATCCATCTATCCTCTTCTCCCTCAAAAATAGCTAAAGTACTTCTTTCAATTTCAACATATTTTATATTAAGAGATGTTAAAAAATCTCTTATATATTTACTTGTATTATATTCTTGTAATGCTATTTCTGGCATTTCGTGTAGATCTTTTCTCACTTTATAAAAAAAATCATTCATCTTTATACCCCTTTATTCCTATTTTAATATATTCATATTGAAAAAATTATACTATTACATTATCCCTTTGTCAAATTTAGAATTTTTAACAACAAAAAAAGTGCTGATAAAAAATTATTTTCTCATCAGCACCTATATTTTATAAAGCTAATTTATATATTTCTACTACATCTTCTTTAGAAAGTTTTTTCATTGATCCTATTCTTCCTCTAAAAGTTGCATTTTCTGCCATCATTTCAAAGTTAGAATCATCTATATTTATTGCTCTTAGATTAGCTGGGCAACCTAAAGAAATAAAAAATTCTTGAGTTTTTATTATAGATTGTTCAGCTATCTCTTTGTCACTACCAGTTAAATTCCAAATATTTTTTCCATAATCTACAAATCTATGTATATTTTCATCTGATAGTACATATTTCATCCAAGCTGGAGTAATAATTCCTAACCCTATTCCGTGAGTTATATCATAAACAGCACTTAATTGATGTTCTATTTGATGTGTTGCCCAATCTGTTGATGCTTTTCCATAATCTACAAGATCATTTAATGCAAGAGAGCTTGTCCACATAATATTTGCTCTTGCTTCATAATCAGTTGGATTTTCTATTGCAATTGGAGCATAATGAATTATAGTTTTTAATAATCCCTCTATAATTCTATTTTGTAAAAATCCATCTTTTTCTACCGAAAAATATTGTTCAAATAAATGACTCATTATATCTATTGCACCAGCACAAGTTTGATATTTACTTACTGAATATGTATATTCTGGATCCTCTACTGAAAAAACTGGTTTTAATTTTTCGTGTCCAAATCCCATTTTCATATTAGTTGAAAGATTTGAAATAACAGCTCCACCGTTCATCTCGCTTCCTGTTGCTGCTAAAGTTAGAATAGTAGCCACTGGAGTAACATCTTTTATTAGATCATATCTTCTGTCTAAATAAAAATCTTGCCAAAAATCTCCATCATATTTACTTTGAAGAGCTATTGCCTTAGAGCAATCTATTGTACTTCCTCCACCCATAGCTAAAATAAGATCTACTCCATTTTTCTTGCATATGTCTGCTCCATAATACACTGTTTCAACTCTTGGGTTTGGATCTACTCCTGCCACTTCAAAATACTCTATTCCATTCTTATTTAAAATTTCTACTACTTTATCATAAATTCCATTTGATTTTATACTACCTTTTCCATATACAAGCAGAACTTTTTTTCCATATTTTAAAATTTCTGAACCTATTTTTTCTACTTGCCCTTTTCCAAAAAATATTTTTGTAGGAATGCTATATACAAAATTTTCCATTTTATACCTCCTAAAATATAAGTTATATTTTTAGTATAGCATTTATATGGATAAATTGAAATTTATTTATTAAAAAAGAGATAGATTTTTTTCTCTATCTCTTTTAAAAACTTATCTAATTAATTACAAATCAAATTTATATCCAAATGATAATGTTACTCTTGAATAATCAATAGGTTTTGTTACACCAACATCTAAATCACTAT
>JAUNAY010000224.1 GCA_030527385.1 Fusobacterium sp.
AATATACCTTTTTTTAGATATAGTTTTTTATCTGATATTTGTGCTAAATCTTTTGAATGTGTCACCACAATTATCGTCTGATTTCTATTTTTATTTATATCTTTTAAAATATTAAAAATTGTTTCGCTTGTTTCTTCGTCTAAATTTCCTGTTGGTTCATCTGCCAATAAAATTTTTGGTGAGTTTATTAAAGCCCTAGCTATTGCAACTCTTTGCTTTTCTCCTCCAGAAAGTTGAGATGGTTTATGCTGCACTCTCTCCTCTAATCCCACAGATTTTAAAAGTTCCATAGCTCTTTTTTCTATTTCACTTTTATTTGAAAAATCACTTATAAGAGCTGGTAACATAACATTTTCCAAAGCTGTAAACTCTGGTAAAAGATAGTGAAACTGAAATACAAATCCCAACATCTTATTTTTTAATCTATCCTTTTCTATATCAGATAAAACTTCAACCTCCTTTCCATCTATAAAGATCTTTCCACCATCTATCTTGTCCAAAAGCCCTATCACATTTAACAAAGTTGATTTTCCAGACCCTGATCTTCCCAATATTGAGATAAACTCTCCCTCTTCTACTGTTAAATTTAAGTTTCTAATTATATGTAACTTATCTACACTTCCACTATAATATTTCTCAATATTTTCTAATCTTAATATTTCATTACTCATATCTTAATGCCTCCACTGTTTCTAATTTTGATGCTCTATATGCTGGAAATACACTTGATACAAATATAATTCCAAGATTTGCTACTATTATTGTAAAAATCTCTTTTATTGAAATTTCTACTGGTATTTTTGTCAAATAATAAATAGATGTTACAAATGAAAGAGTATAATTTTTAATATACCACAACATAGCAAGAGCTATAGCTGTTCCTATTATTATCCCAATCACTCCTAAAATCATACCTTGTATTAAGAATATTTTCATAATACTCTTTCTTGAAAATCCCATAGATCTCATTATACCTATATCTTTTATCTTTTCCCTCACCAACATATTTAGTGTTACCCATATAACAAATCCCGCAATAATAACAATTAAAGAAAATACCATAATCATAACAGTTTTTTCAAGTGAAAGTGCAGATAAAAGATTTCTATTAAGCTCTCCCCACGTTCTTGAAAAAACTCCTATGTTGTTCATTATCTCATTTGCTACCTCTGGAGCTTTGTATGGATCGTTTAATACAACATCTATTTTATTTACTGTGTCTCCACTATACATCATATATTGAGCTGCTTTTAAAGGCATTATAATCATATTTATATCATAATCATAATATCCACTTTGAAAGATTCCATCTATTTTAAATTTTATCTCTCTATTTTCAGATGAAATAATCGTTACCTCATCTCCTATGTCAGCTCCTATACTCTTAGCTAGTTCTTTTCCTATCAATAAACCATTTATCTTGTTTGGGTTTATATTTCCTTTATAAATTTTTTTATCCAGTTCCATTGCCTGTTTTGCACTATCTAAGTCAAATCCCTCTATTCTAACTCCAGCTATATATCCACCATATACTCCATTATATTTAAAAATACCCTGTGTTTCTATACTTGGCACTGCTCCCTTAACATTTTCCAACTTCTCAATCTTTTCTTTTAACTCTTTATAATCTGACATATTTTCTCCGTTTGAAACTAATACGTGACTAGTCATCGAAAGAATACTGTCAATCATATTTTTATCAAGCCCATTAGCTATACCTATTGATACAACTAAAACTATAATTCCTATTGCTATCCCTAACATTGAAATTAAGCTTTGTCTTTTTCTTTCAAAAATATGTTTTTTTGCTATAAAAAATTCTACCATCTCTTGTCCTTCCTATTGTGTTTTTCTTAAATTTACTTTCAACAAAGCATTAATATTTTAATTTATATTATAGTTATTTGTCTACTTTTATTTTTAATTTATTTGGCAAATAGTGTTTTTAATAAAATATCTTTTAATTTTTTATTATTTATATTTAGGTTTAGTTGCTGTTTTAAACTTTCTATTTTGTAATTTTCTAAATACTTCTCTACCTTATCATCATCAATATAATCTCCATCTCTTCATCAGAAAATTTATTTATTACCTTTATAAATTATTCTCCATAATTTTTAAATTTTTGATTTCATATAC
>JAUNAY010000225.1 GCA_030527385.1 Fusobacterium sp.
GAAATTGGTTTAAAATATATTAGAAATAAAAGAGAATCTACTGGTTCAGGATATTTAAACAAACAACAATATGATGAGGATAGAAGACAAAATGAATCTTATAAAGGAAAATTAGCAACTGACAAACAAGATAAATTTATTCTTAATTTTAATAAAGAATTAACTAATTCACTAGATTTTTCAGCAGTAGCAGAGTATAGAGAAAGAGAGTATACTTACAGCTATCCTAAAAAAGACAAAACTCCTGCTTACAAAAGTAGATTAAAAAATACAGATTCTTTCTATACTAATACACAATTAAAATATAAATATGGAGATAATAGTAAACTTATAATTGGTACAGATTACTCACAAGCAAAAGTTAAAGAGGATTATTATAGTACTGCAAAACAAAAAGTTTATTATAAATCTTATACTGAAACTGATTATAAAGCTATTGGTGGTTATTTATTAAATAAATATCATTGGAATGATTTTATTTTTACACAAGGGATAAGAGTTGAAAAAACTGAATTTGATGAAAATGAAAAAGCTTATAAATCAACAGGTGAATTTTCTGGAAAAACTAATACTAAAGATAATAAAACTAACACTGATTATGAATTAGCAATAAACTATATGTTTGATGAAGATACTTCTGGGTATTTGAGTTATAACAGAGTATATAGAGCTCCAAACCTTGGAGAATATACAAGTTGGAAAACAGATGAAAAAACTGGTAAAGTTTACCCTAAAGACTCTCAAAAAGTTGATACTATCGAAATTGGATTAAAATCTCTAATTAATAATATTTATCTATCAGGAGCATTATTCTATATTCAAGGGGATAAAGAAATAATGTATGATCCTTATAGAGATGAAATAAAATTGGATAAAAATGAAAGTGGTAGTTATTATAACTTAGATGGAAAAACTGAAAGAATTGGGCTTGAATTAGCAAGTGAACAATATTTTGATAAAATTACTTTAAGACAAAACTTAACATATTTATTTAAACATAAATTAGTTGATGGTCCATATAAAGGAAACGAAATTCCTGGAATGAGTGATATAGTATTTGGATTAGGAGCTACTTATGAAGCTACGTCTCAATTAACTTTCAATATTGAATCTAACTATCACGGAAAATCTTATTTAATAAATGATTATTATAATAAAGTTTCAAAGGCTGATAGCTATATGGTAACGAATATCTCTGCAAAATATGACTTTAACAATGGTATAACAGTTTCTACTGGAGTAGATAATCTATTTAATGAAATTTATTGTGATTATATCACTTATGCTGGATATGTTGATGGAAAAGAAAAAATTAATTATTCTCCATCTCCAGAAAGAACATATTATGTTAGTGCAGAATATAAATTTTAATTAAAATAAGGAGCTTTCGCTCCTTATTTTAGTATCTCTAACATTTTAAAAAATCCATCAAAAAATATTCTAAATCCAATTGACATAATAAAAATTTGCATAACTTTTGAAAGTATGTATAATACTAACTTTCCAAATATTTTCTCTAAATAATTACCTATCATAAAAACTAAGAAAATTAGTACAAAGGCTATAAAAATGGATAAACTATTAAAAATAAGCCCATACTCTGAACGTCCTATCAAGGCTGTAGTAAGACTTCCTGGTCCTACCATCATAGGAAACGCCATTGGTATAACAGCTTGTTTTATCTGCTCCTCTGGTGGAAGTCTATTTACTTGCTGGGATTTTCTAGCTGATGAAAAGATTAAATTTTTAATAGCCATTAAAATTAAAATCAATCCTCCAGCCATTCTCAGTTCATTCATATTTATTTTATAAAAATTTGTCATTAAAAACTCTCCAACAAGGCTAAAAATCCAAGTAATAAAAAATCCTGTAATAGCCACAGCTTTAAAAAGTTTTTTTCTAACATCTTTTTCCATTCCATCTGTCATTCCAATAAATAGTGGAACATTTCCAAATGGATTTAAAACAGCGATAAGCATTAAAGCATTTGTAAATATTGTATGTATATCCATTTATATATTTTTCTCTAGCTCCTCTAGTATGTCCAAGTTTGTTTTTTCTATTTTCTTCTCTTTCTTAGTCTCTTTTTTTTCCGATATTTCAACTTTTTTATTGAGTTTTTCCAAAATATC
>JAUNAY010000012.1 GCA_030527385.1 Fusobacterium sp.
TGAAAAGAAAAATATTAATTCCAAAAATAATATTATCAATGAAATAATGCAACTAATCAGTAGTAGAATCAGTGATTTTTCAGAAATTTATAATTTAATTTTAAATATTTTGGCTGAATATGGAGAGGAATATGTGAGAAAAAATATAGAAAAAGCTCTTAATACCAATATTAATAATTTAGATGCTTACTTAAAAAATTTATTTAATAAAGAACTCTCACACGAAAAGCCATATTTAACAATCAAAAAGAAATTTAAAAGCCTTTTTGATCTTCATATGGAAGTTTTAAAAATAGCTCAAAAGGAGAGTTCATATCCATCAAATCTAAAATTTTTAATAAAAATATACTCTTTAAAAGATGGAGATAGTGTTATATGTGATGGAAAAGATATATATTTAAAAATTACATACAGCAAAAATGATATATCTACAATAGAAATTTTCTATCAAAAAAATTAAAAAAAGAGAGAGACAAAAAATATTTTGTCTCTCTTTATAGTATTTTCTACCAATTTAGCTTTAATTAATAAGCTATATTGTATAATTTTTCTATATCTGCTAAAGTTACATCTTTTGGATTTCCACCTGTGCATACATCTGCT
Source organism: Fusobacterium sp. (assembly GCA_030527385.1). GTDB lineage: Bacteria > Fusobacteriota > Fusobacteriia > Fusobacteriales > Fusobacteriaceae > Fusobacterium_A. The sequence goes on from JAUNAY010000012.1 coordinate 604, forward strand.
AAAGCATCTTTTGCTAATTTTGGTAATCCTGATTCTGGAATATTTATCTCTCTTAAAGTTTGAGGAATATGAACATCTTTAGAAAGTTGTCTTACTGCTTCAACAGCTGCTTTAGCTGCTTCCTCTTTACTCATTCCTGTTGTGTCAACTCCCATAGCTCTTGCTATATCTCCATATTTATCTATACAAGCAGACATATTAAATTCCATTACTATTGGTAATAATAGAGCATTTGCTACTCCGTGAGGTATATCATATACAGCACCTAATGGGTGAGCCATTGAGTGAACAATTCCTAATCCTACGTTTGAGAATCCCATTCCAGCTACATATTGAGCTATACTCATTCCCTCCATATCTTCTAAGTTTTTATCTGCTACTGCTCCTCTTAGGTGTTTTCCTATCATTTCAATAGCTTTTATTTCAAACATATCTGATATTACGTGAGCTCCCTTTGTAATATATCCCTCTATTGCGTGAGTAAGAGCGTCCATTCCTGTTGCTGCTATTGTTCTATTTGGCATAGTTAACATAAGTTCAGCATCAACTATTGCTACTAATGGAATATCTTTAGGATCTACACATACAATTTTTCTATTTTCATCTTCTATTGTTATTACATAGTTGATAGTTACTTCTGCTGCTGTTCCACAAGTTGTTGGAAGTGCAATAATTGGCACACATTTATTTTTTGTAGGTGCTACTCCCTCTAGTGATTTTATATCTGCAAATTCTGGGTTATTTTTTACTATTGCTACTGCTTTAGCTGTGTCTATTACAGATCCTCCTCCAACTGCTACTAAGAAATCTGCCCCAGCTTTATTAAATGCTTCTAATCCATCTTTACAGTTTTTTATTGTTGGATTTTGTTTTATCTCTGTAAACTCTTCATATGCTATTCCTGCATTATCTAATACTTCTTTAACTTTATCTAATACTCCACAACTAGCTAATATTTTATCACTTACTAAAAGAGCTTTTTTATATCCTCTAGCTTTTACTTCATTTGCTAGTTCTGCTCTACACCCAATTCCAAAATAGCTTGTTTCATTTAAAATATATCTTGCCATATAACTTCCCTCCAAATTTTAGTTGTTATAATGATATTATAATACTAAAGTGTCAAAACGTGTACAAATATATTTTTAATACAAAATATTTGTTAAATATATTTATTATTGTCCATATACATAAAAGCTATTTAATATATAGGTATGATCCTGGACCTATTGGTAGATCTAAGAAATACCACGCCACCATTAAAAGTGTCATTGTTAACAAAATTGTCATTGAATATGGTAAAGTCAATGAGAAGATAGTTCCAAAACCAGCTTCATTTCCTTCGTTTTTCTTTCCACTTTGCAGATCATATTGAGCCATCAATCCTAATATTATTGGTATAGCGTGTTGAGCTGGAGAGATTATATTTGTTGCTGAATCTCCTATTCTAAATGCAAGTTGTGCAAAGGCTGGAGAGATATTTAGCAGTGCAAACATAGGCACAATCATTGGTGATAATAAAATCCATTTTGTTGTTCCAGATGTCATAAATGGATTGATTAAAGTAGTTATAAAAACAACCATTAAAAGTAAAGGCAGTGGTCCTACATCTGCATTTTTAAGAATAAAAGATCCTTTTATTGCCAAAATTTTAAAAATATTACTTTTATTTAAAAGATGTAAAAATAGTGCTGCTGTAACAGTTGTAACTAATAACGGAACTGCTTTAGCAACTCCTGATTGTAAATATGGTGGAAGATCTCCCATAGATTTTATCTTTCCAACTCCTATTCCAAATCCTATCCCAATTGAGCAGAATAAAAAGAATAAAACTGGCACTATTGCAGATAATAATGGAGATTTTGGTAAAAATCCTCCCTCTGGATTTCTAAAGAATGCCCCCTCTGGGAAACTTAGTACAAACATTATAATAGCAAATACTAAAAATCCATAAAATGAATATCTTAAACCTTTATACTCCTCTGGTTTTAATTTATACTCATCTAAAAGAGCTGTATCTCCATCTACAATTTTCTCATCTGGCATAAGCTTTACTATAAATTTTTCAGTTACAAAAGTCAAACTCAGTGTTAAGAAAACTGTTGAAGCTGCCATAAAATAGTAGTTACATAGAGGGCTTACACTCATTTCAACTCCCATTCCAGCCATTGCTTCCTCTGTTATTCCAGCCAAAAGAGCATCAGTTCCTGCCACAAATATATTGGCTGTAAATCCTCCACTACAAGCTGCAAATCCAAGTATTATTCCAAGTTTTGGATTTCTTCCTAAAGATGCAAACAACACTCCTCCGATTGTTAAAGATAGGATTGTACCAGCATCAGACATCACACTGGCATTTACTCCAACAAAGACTAAGGCTGCTGTTATTAAGCATTTAGGAGCGTTTAAAAGGTATCTTCTCATAAGTGCATTAAAAAATCCTGTCTCTTCCAAAAATCCTATTGACATCATCATTATCAATACTATTTTTAAAGCTGGGAAAGTCACATAAATATCTGGTAAGTTTACTAAAGTTTCCCTCATCTCTGCAAAAGTAAGTAGATTTACTACTTTTACAAGTACAGTTTTAGCTCCATCTTTTCCCTCAACTAAATATGAAGCTTCAAATCCAATTTTTGATAATAAATAAGATACAAATAGTGTAGCTATTATAAAGTATCCAAATAAGATAAATGGGTGTGGTAGCTTATTTCCTACCTTTTCTACTACTTTTATAAATTTAGTAATAGAACTGTTCTTTTTTGTTCCTTCCATCTTTTCCTCCGTTTTAATATAGTTTTGAAATTCTTTATCATATATTATATAGGATTTTTTATTAATGTCAAGAGTCTCACATACTATTTAAGAACATAATAGCTATTTTCAATTTAAAATATATTTTTTATACTACTTTTGTTCTAAAAAACAAAAAAGGTGCCAATAATTACTATCAGCACCTTTTAACAGCTATTTTATAAAACTAATCTTTTCTTGCTACAACATTCATTTTTATAGCTTTTAATTTACATTTATCAAAGCATAATCCACAACCAACGCATTTATCTGGATTTACTTTATGTTTTCCTTTTAATTCTCCTTCAATAGCTCCAACTGGACATACTTTTGCACACATTGTACAACCAACACATTTGTCCTCTATTATTTCAGCTTTTCTAATCTCTTTAACTTCGTTTTTAATAGCTCCAGTAGGACATTTTCCTGCACATAATCCACATTGGATACATTTAGCTGGATCTATTTTTGCTAAGTTATTCTCAACTGTAATAGCCCCAACTGGACAAGCTTTTGCACACATTCCACAACCTATACAAGCTGTTGAACAAGCCTTTCTTGCAACTGCTCCTTTATCTTTAGAAGAACAAGTTACTGTTACTTTTTTACTTTGAGGTAGCATAGCTATAACTTTTTTAGGACAAGTTTTTTGACATAGTCCACAAGAGATACATTTATCTTCATTAACTTCTGCTATTCCTCTATCATTTACTTTAATAGCTCCAACTGGACATACTTTTTCACAATCTCCGTGTCCTAAACAAGAATAAACACAAGATTTATCTCCACCAGCATAAAGCATCATAGCAGCACAAGTTTGTAATTCTCCATCAAATTCATATATTTTAGTTGTTTTAGTATTATCACCTTGGCATAATACTTTAGCAACTATCTTCTCATCAGATACTTCAACTGATGCACCCATTATCTCTCCAATTTTAGATGCTACTGCACCTCCACCAGGAGCACAAAGTGACATTGCAGCACCCTCATTTACTATTGCTGCTGCATATCCAGAACAACCTGGAAATCCACATCCTCCACAGTTTGCACCAGGAAGAACACCCATTATTGCCTCAATCTTAGGATCTACTTCAAGTTCAAATTTCATTGAAGCAAATGCTAAGAACAACCCCATAGCAAGCCCTGTTAATCCTAACACTATTGCGGGCATCATTATTGCTTCCATATTAACCTCCAAAATATTTATATTTGCATTCCACTGAATCCCATAAATGCCATTGCTAGTAATCCTGCTGAAATAAATGCAATAGGAATTCCTTTAAATGGTGCTGGGATAGCTGAGTATTCTATTCTTTCTCTAATTCCTGCTAATAATACTAATGCAAGTGAGAATCCAACAGCAACTGAGAATCCATTTACTAAAGTTTCAATAAAATTATATCCTTCTTGGATATTAATAATTGCTACCCCTAGTACAGCACAGTTTGTTGTGATAAGAGGTAAGAATACTCCTAGTGCTTTATATAAACCTGGTGATGTTTTAGCAATAGCCATTTCAACGAATTGAACTAATGCAGCTATTATCAGGATAAAAGCAATAGTTTGTAAATATCCTAATCCAAATGGATCTAGTAAAAAATGATATACAAGCCAAGTTATTCCAGAAGCAATAGTAATAACAAATGTTACTGCCATTCCCATTCCTAAAGAAGCATCAACCTTTTTTGAAACTCCCATAAATGGACAACAACCTAAGAACTTAGCAAAGATAACGTTATTTATAAAAATTGAACCTACTATAATACTAAAAAGACTTCCAAAACTCACGATTATCCCTCCCTACTTTTTTTCATTTCAAGATAGTTTAGGAATGCTTTGATACAAGCAATTGTAAAGAAAGCTCCAGGAGCTAATATAAATATAAGAGCTGGTGAATAACTAGCTGGTGTTACTCTCATACCAAATACTGTTCCATTTCCTAAGATCTCTCTAATAATTCCTAATACTGTCAAAGAAAGAGTAAATCCAAGTCCTGATCCTATTCCATCTAAGAAAGATGCGAATACACCATTTTTAGAAGCAAAACTTTCTGCTCTTCCAAGTACAATACAGTTAACAACAATAAGAGGAATAAATAATCCCAATACTTTATAAAGTTCAGGAGTATATGCTTTCATTATCATTTCAACTATTGTAACTAAAGATGCTATTATCATAATAAATGCTGGTATTCTTACTTGATCTGGTATAAATTTCTTAAATGCAGAAATTAATAGGTTTGAAAAAGCAAGAACTGCAACAACTGCAAGTCCCATTGATAATCCATTTTTTGCTGAACTTGTTACCCCAAGTGTAGGACATAGTCCTAAAAATAGTACAAATATTGGGTTTTCTTTGAAAATTCCAGAGATTATAATCTTTCCGTAATTAGTTTTCATCTATTTTCTCACCCCTTTTTCATAAGCTGCTAATGTTCTCATTAATCCATCATAAACAGCTTTTGGAGAGATTGTTGCTCCTGCAAAGGCATCAGTAGATTTGTTAAATTCGTGATCTGAACCTTCTCCAATCCAATGATCTTGCCACGCTCTATCTTGAACTTTTGCTCCAAGTCCTGGAGTTTCTTGGCAACCTATAATATCCATTCCTGCTATTTTACCATCTTTTGTTATTCCCATAACCCATTTAATATCTCCACCATATCCTGGTTGAGCCACAGTTGTAACATATCCTACAAGCTCTCCACCATCATTAAATCCTGGTATGAACTCAAGCCCTTCAGATTGTATAGCTTCATCTTGTTTGAAACTTTTTGCTACAGAAAGAACTTTCATTCTAGCTTGGTTTACTGTTTTTAATTCATTTTCTTGAATTACTGTCTTAGTAAAGTCGTTTACTGCTCCTAAAACTCCTGCTGAAACAGCCGCTATTATTAAAAGAACTGCTCCATAATGCACAAATCTATTTTTCATTAGACTTCACCTCACCAAATTTTTTAGGCTTAGTATATCTATTGATTAAAGGTACTACTCCGTTCATTATAAGAATAGAATAAGCAACTCCTTCTGGATATCCACCTTTCATTCTAATTAATGATATTAATAATCCCAATAATAGAGCAAATATAATTTTTCCTTTTTCTGTATGAGGACTTGTTACCATATCAGTTGCCATAAAGAAAGCTCCTAAGAACAATCCTCCAGAAAGAATGTGCATTACTGGATCTCCACCCATAGCCCAAGTAAGTACAAATACTGTTGCTATTGTTATTGCTGGAACTTTCCAATCTATTTGTTTTTTATAGATTAAATATGCTCCTCCAATAAGTAGAGCTAGTGCAGATGTTTCACCAATACAACCACCCATTCTTCCAATAAATGCTTGAACATATTGGTTTCCACCTTCAATTAATGCTCCATCAAGAGGAAGTCCTCTTTTCATTGCATCAAGAACTGTAGCTCCTCCTTTTCCATCTAGTGTAAAAGTAGTGATTGCTACTGGCCAAGAAGCTTGAACAAATGCTCTTCCTACTAATGCAGGGTTAAATACATTGTGTCCTAATCCTCCGAAAACCATTTTTCCAAGAGCGATAGCCACTACTGATCCAACTATAACATAAGGCAATCCCATATTTACTGGAATAACAAAAGAAAATAAAATTCCTGTAAGAACAGCACTTCCGTCAAACACAGAAATCTCCTGTCCCATTACCTTTTGACAAACAAACTCTGTAACAATACATGATAAGATAGCAACTGCTGTTACTATTACGGCTCTAATTCCGAATACATAAACAGCAACTAAAAATGCTGGTATCAAAGCTATTATTACATCATACATTACTTTTTCAACTGTTTCTGATGTTCTTATATGAGGTGATGGCCCCATTTTTAAAATACTAGACACTTGTACCCTCCTAATAACCTAAAATTTATTTTTTCATTGCTCTTAATTTTGATTTACCGATTTTAATAGCTTCTGTAAGCGGTCTATTAGCTGGACAAATATAAGCACAAGAACCACATTCAATACAGTCCATTAAGTTATATTTTCCAATCTCTTCCCATTGTTCAAAAGCTGCTAATCTTGCAAACATAAGAGGTTCAAGTCCCATAGGACAAGCTCCTACACACTTTCCACAACCTATACAAGCTTTTGGTTTGTATGGGTTTGTTTCTTCTTTTGTAAGTGCAAGAAGTCCAGAAGTTCCTTTAATAACAGGGGCTTCTTCTGAGAATTGAGCCATTCCCATCATAGGTCCTCCCATTACAAGTTTATCTACTATCTCTCTGTTTACTCCACAGTGATCTAATATATAAGAGAATGGTGTTCCTATTGCAACCTTAACGTTTTTAGGGTTAGCTATTGCTTTTCCTGAAACTGTAACTACCTTTTCAATTAGAGGAATTCCATTTACTAATCCTTCATAAATTGCTGCTGCAGTACCAGTATTTTGAACAACTACTCCTACTGCTGATGGAAGTTTTCCAGATGGAACTTCTCTATTTAAAACTGCTTTTATTAATTGTTTTTCTCCTCCTTGAGGATATTTTGTTTTTAATGGTGCAATCTCTATTCCTGTACCTTCGGCAGCTTTCTTCATAGAAGCTATTGCTGCTGGTTTATTTTCCTCAATACCTACTATTGCTGTTTCTACTCCAAGTATTTTTTTGATAATTTTGATACCATTGATTATACTTTCTGGGTGTTCAAGCATAAGTCTGTTATCAGAGTTTAGGTATGGCTCACATTCTGCTCCATTTAGTAATAAAGTATCGATTTTTACATCTGCTGGAGGATTAAGTTTTACGTGTGTTGGGAAGCTTGCCCCTCCTATACCTACTATTCCTTTTTCTCTGATCATTGCTAATAATTCTTTTTTATCAGCAGTTTCCCAATTTTCGATTTTTGGTAACTCTGCCCAAGTTTCTTCGCCATCATTTTCAATTATGATAGTTTTAATTCTTCCCATCAGTGGAAATACGTGTTCCTCAATTTTTTTAACTGTTCCACTTACTGGTGAATGGATAGGAGATGTTAAAAATCCTTGAGAGTCAGCTATCTTTTGCCCTTTAAGAACCTTATCTCCAATTGCTACTATTGGATCTAGTGGTGATCCTATATGTTGTAATAAAGCTACATACAACATCTTTGGTGCTGCTAGTTTTTCAACTGGCATATTTTCTGTCTGAAGTTTATTTTCTGGCGGATGTACTCCTCCTCTGAAACCAAAAAATCTCATATGAATCTCCTTTCATAAAGTTAATTTCTACTAATCAGTTTACCACATTTATGTCCATTTAACAATATGTTTTCATAATTTTTTGAATTCTAACTTTTTACTTTTTGTTATATTTCTGCATTATTCTGCCTAATTCAATATCTGACACCATATCTAATACACAGTTAGAAGCACTCTTTATCATTTGATCTACTGCTTCTTGTTCAACCTTATCAAACTGTCCAAGAACAAAATCAATAGTATCATTTTTACTTTTTCCTATTCCACATTTTATACGTAAAAATTCATCTCCTAGATGAGCAATAATAGATTTTATTCCATTATGTCCTCCAGAACTTCCCTTCTCTTTTACTCTTAATTTTCCAACTGGTAAATCCATATCATCATATACAACTATCATATCTTTTTTAGGATCTATCTTATAAAAATTTACTACCGCTACTATGGAATTACCACTTAAATTCATAAAAGTCAATGGTTTTAAAAATAAAACTTTTTCTCCATCTATTGTCTTTTCACTCAATAACCCTTGAAATTTCTCTCTTTCCATTGTTATATTTAACTCTTTTTGCAAATTGTTCACAACTTCAAATCCTACATTGTGTCTAGTTTTTGCGTATTTATCTCCAGGATTTCCAAGTCCTACTACTAATTTCATATCATCTTCCTCTCTTTTTGTTTTTTTATTTAATTTCTCTATAAAATTTTAAAGAGGAAAACTCTAAAGTTTTCCTCTTAATTTTTAGCACTCCGCATTAAATCTAAATTTTGCCAATCCACCTAGAGATGTTTCTTTATACTCCTGTTTTAAATCTTTTCCTGTTTCTCCCATTGTTATTACAACTTGATCGAAAGAAACAGTATGTTTACCATCAGTGTATAAACTATATGCCGCTGAATCTAAAGCTCTAGCTGATGCAGCTGCATTTCTCTCTATACAAGGGATTTGGACATATCCACCAACAGGATCACAAGTTAATCCCAAATGGTGTTCTAATGCCATTTCTGCCGCATATTCTATTTGATCTAACGATCCTCCAAGTAGGAAACAAGCCATTCCAGCTGCCATTGCACAAGCTGTTCCAACCTCTGCTTGGCACCCTCCTTCAGCTCCTGATATAGTCGCATTTTCTTTAACTATATTTCCTATTAGTCCAGCCACTGCCAAACCTTTTAAAATCTCTTTTTCTGAAAGCTCATATTCCTCTTTTAAAGCGTACATAAGCCCTGGAATTATTCCACAAGCTCCACAAGTTGGAGCTGTAACAACTCTTCCTCCAGCTCCATTTTCTTCTGCAACTGCTAAAGTATAAGCAAATATTCTTCCAAGAAATCCACCTCTACTGTGATTATTTCTTGCTTTTCTATAAAATCCTTGGGCTCTTCTTGAAAGTTTTAAAGATCCAGGAAGTACTCCAGTTTTATCTATTCCTCTTTCAACAGCATCTGACATAGCGTCCCAAATAATTTTTAAGAAATCAAATATTCCCTCTCCCTCAAACTCAGTTACATACTCCCAATACTCTTTTCTTTCATTAGCACACCAAGCTTTTATCTCTTCCATTTTTGAGTATGGGTATATCTTTGACGGAGTTCTTCTCTCTTGTCCAAGCTCCATTATAGTTCCTCCACCTACTGAAAAAACTAGCCATTCATCTTGTAAATTGCCATTTTCATCGTAAGCTTTGAATTTCATACCATTAGTGTGGTACTCATAAACTTTTTCAGGTAACCATTTTATCTCAACTGGTGCTGGTTTTAAAGTTTCTATTATTATCCAATCTGTAAGATGCCCCTTCCCTGTAAGAGCTAGGGATCCATACAACTCTACCTCAAACTTTGATGCTTTAGGATTTTTTTCTTTAAACTTTTTAGCTGCTCTTTCTGGTCCAATTGTATGTGAACTAGATGGTCCATTTCCCACTTTAAAAAGTTCTCTTAGAGAATCCATTTTTTCCTCCTAATGTTATTGTCTTATTTCCCCTCTATATTTTTTAGAAATAGTGTCCAATACTTTAGTTACAACATCATTTATCTCTTTTTCTTCAAGAGTTTTTACTTTATTTCTAAGAACGATACTAATAGCCACTGATTTTTTATTAGCGTCTATTTTTTCTCCTTCATAAACGTCAAATATCTCTATTTTTTCAATTAATGGTGAAACTCTTTTTAAATCTTCAACCATATTTCCAACTAGAATATCTTTATCTAAAACAATTGCAAGGTCTCTTGTTACTTCTGGATATTTAACTATTCTTTCATATTTTACAGCACTCTTAATATATTTTTCAGCTCTTGCTAAATCTATATCAGCTACATATGCTCTTTCTCTTTTTATATCCATAGCTTCAAGTACATCTGGGTGAACCTCTCCAAATGTTCCTATTACATCATTTCCAATTCTTATATCAGCACTTCTTCCAGGGTGGAAATTAATATTTGTGCTTCTTTCTAGTTTATATCTATTGATTCCCATATATTCAAGAAGTTTTTCTACATATCCTTTCATTGTATAGAAATCATATGCTTTTGGTTTTGGATTCCATAAAGTTCTGTCTTGTCTTCCAGCAATAGCTATACAAATTCTTAAATCTTCATTTGCTAACTCTTCTGCTGGAGTAAATACTTTTGATACTTCAAAGAATCTTAAATCAAATTGGTTTCTATTGAAGTTATCTCTGATATTTGCAAGCAGACTATACATAAGTGTAGGTCTTACAATTACCATATCTTCACTCAATGGATTGCTTATTTCTATAACTTTATCTTTTATTTTTAAGATATCTAGTGCTTCTCTAGGAATAAATGTATAGTTTATTACTTCGTGTAAGCCAATCTCTTTTAAAATCTCCTTTAGATTGTCTGCAACTGAAATTTTGCTGTCTTTTAATCCTGATTCTATATCTTCAACTGGCATAACAGCTTCAATATTTTCAAATCCATACATTCTGATAACTTCTTCATATAGATCTTCTGGTCTTGTTAAATCTGTTCTATATGTAGGTGGAGTAACAACTAACATATCTTGTGATAAAGTTTTTATTCCAAGCCCTAAGTTGCTTAATATTTTTCCAACTGTATCAAACTCAAGTTTTTTACCGATGAAAGTATTTAATTTTGTTAAGTTTAGAGGAATTTCATATTTTTGTGGTTTTTCGATGTATTTATCTATAACTTCATCTAAAACCTCTCCAGAAGCTACTTCTGCGATTAAAGCAGCTGCTCTATCTATTACTTCTGGAAGATTTTCAATATCTAGTCCTCTCTCATTTCTATATCCAGAATCTGTTACAATTCCAAGTTTTTTAGCTGATTTTCTAATATTATCTGGTGTAAAGTATGCCACTTCTAAGAATACATTTTTAGTTTCAGCTTCTATTTGTGTAGCTTGTCCTCCAATGATACCTGCTATTGCAATAGGCTTAACCTCATCAGCTATTACAAGCTCTCCATTTACAAGTTCTCTTTCTACTCCATCAAGAGTTGTAATTTTTTCTCCATTTTCTGCAGCTCTTACAATTACAGTATTATTTTCTAATTTGTCTAAATCGAAAGCGTGCATAGGTTGGTTATACTCAAACATAACAAAGTTTGTAATATCCACAATATTGTTTATAGGTTTAAGTCCCATAGCTCTAATTCTCTTTTTAAGCCATTCTGGTGATTCAGCAACTGTTACGTTTCTGATTACTCTTCCCATATATCTTTTACATCTTTCTTTATCCTCTATTCTAACTTTTGCATAGTTATTTACAGAGTCTATAACTTCGCTTAAAGTGTATGATGGATATTTTACTTTTCTTCCATAGTAAGCAGCTACTTCTCTTGCTATTCCTATGTGAGACAAACAATCTGGTCTGTTTGGTGTAATTTCAAGTTCAAATATTACATCATCTAATCCAGCATATTTTCTATATTCTTCACCTATTGGAGCATCTTCTGGAAGAATTATAATTCCATCTCCGTCCTCTCCAATTCCTAGTTCAACTTGAGAGCATAACATTCCAAAAGATTCTACATCTCTTATTTTGCTCTTTTTAATTTTAAACTCACCAGGTAGTACAGCCCCTATTTTAGCAACTACTACTTTATCTCCTAATTTGTGATTTGGAGCTCCACAAACTATTTGTAAATCTTCTTCTGCTCCAACATTAACTTTTAATAGTGTCAATTTATCTGAATTTGGGTGTTTTCCATATTCAGTAATTTGTCCTATTACAACATTATCTAAATGTTTTCCTTGTATTTCGATAGCCTCAACCTCTTGCCCTATCATTGTTAAAGCATTTTCTAATTGAGGTATATCTTCTTTTATGTCTACGTACTGTTTTAACCAGTCTAATGAAATTAGCATTGTTCCCTCCAGAAATTATTTAAATTTTTTTAAAAATCTTACATCGTTTTCAAAGAATGCTCTAAGGTCATCTATACCGTGTCTTAACATAGTAACTCTTTCAATTCCAACACCAAAAGCAAATCCACTTACTTCGTTAGGATCATATCCAACAGATTTTAAAACTTCTGGATCAACCATTCCACAACCCATAATTTCTAACCAACCACTATCTTTACAAACTCTGCACCCTTTTCCTTTACATACAGCACATTGTACGTCCATTTCAGCACTTGGCTCTGTAAATGGGAAAAAGTGTGGTCTAAATCTAACTTCTGTCTCTCCAAATACTTTTTTAACAAAATGAGTTAATATTCCTTTAAGGTTTGCAAAAGAAATATTTTCCCCTATCATCAATCCTTCCATTTGGTGAAACATTGGTGTGTGAGAAACATCATAATCTGGTCTGTATACTTTTCCAGGACAGATCATTCTAAATGGTGGTTTATGATTTAGCATATATCTTACTTGAACTGGTGATGTTTGTGTTCTTAAAACTACATCATCTGTTATGTAGAAAGTATCGCTCACATCTCTTGAAGGGTGTGTTTGTGGTATATTTAATGCGTCAAAATTATATTTTACCCATTCAACTTCTGGTCCATCTGCCACGTCAAATCCCATCTCAATAAATATATTTTTCATAAAATTCATTGTTTCAGTTATTGGGTGTATAGTTCCAAGTTGAATATCCTCTCCTGGAAGAGTAATATCAAGTACCTCTTTTGATAATCTTTCCTCTTTTTCTTTTTGTTTTAGTTCAACATTTTTACTATCTAGTAAGTTTGTTATAAACTCTCTTGTTTCGTTTACAAGTTGCCCTAATACTGGTCTCTCTTCTGGAGAAAGATTTTTCATTCCCTTAGATATTTCTGTTAATTCTCCTTTTTTTCCTAATAATTTAACTCTTATTTCTTCAAGTTCTTGTAAAGAAACAGCAGTTTCAATTCTTGACTTCGCTTGTTCCTTTAATTGTGCTACCTTTTCCTTCATTTTTCCTCCCTGTGTTAAAGGCTTCTTTAATTCTTTTATATATTTCTAATTATTTTAAGATCTTTTTTGAAGAAAATCAATATTTTCTTTATTTATTTTTAAAATTCCATATTGACTATTCAAAACAGCTCCAGGATTAAAAAGAGTTATTCCATCTCTTTTTATTAGATCTTGTATATGAGTATGCCCAAATATTATTATATCACAATTTAACTCTTTTCCCCTAGTTTCTATAATTCCATATGTTTGCTTAACTCCATAGTGATGTCCGTGAGCTAGAAAGATTCTATGTCCCTCTAGCTCAAGTACCATCTCATCTTCACTACTTATATCGTAAAAATCACAATTACCTCTAACAATGTAATATTTTGCTTCTGGATGAACAAATGAAAGATTTTCTCCATCTTCACTATGATCTCCAGCACATATTACAACATCAGGTTTTTCTTTTTCAAATATCGAAACTAATCTTTCTAATCTTCCGTGTGAATCTGATATTACCAATATTTTCATAATTTTACTCTCTCTATCCTATAAATATAGGTGTTTTTGCATTTTCTAACAGTTTAATTCCATTTTTTCCTATTATCTTTTCAAAAAAATAACTTCTACTTAAGTTACCCATTATAAAGAGATCATATTTAGCTATTCCATCTAAAATCTCATCATAATTATTAGTTTTTAAAACTCTATGATTCACAATTTTATCTTTGTCTTTTAAATACTCTAACAAAATATTATCATCTAATTCTAAGTTAATTGAGAAAGAATCAAATTTAGTTACCTCTGTGAATAGATTTGTAAATTGATAACAACTTCTATTGATTTTAACACCATCATCATTTGCTATCAAAACCTTTTCTAAACTATTCAAAGGCTTTTCACCTATTAGAATAACTGATTTATAATTTCCTTTTAAAACTCCTACAATTCTCTCTGTAATAACTTCATTTTTTCCAATTAAAAGGGTGTCACACTCTTTCATCTTTTCTGTTACAATCTCATTTACAAGTCCAATATCAACCTCTAAAGGAGCATTAATTCCTTTATCTTTAAGCTCTTTTTCTAAACTTTCAATCTCCTCTTTTTCAATATCTGCCCAACCTTGCATTATAAATGGAGATCTTCCACCTAACATCATTCCATCTGTTGATGCTGCTACAATTTTATCCCTTGACATATCTTTAATATACAAAGGATATATCTTGAATTTTAAACTATTTTGTAAATAAACTGCACTTTCAATAAGGTTTCCTCTATCTATCTCATTTCCAAATAAAAGTAATGCTTTTCTCATAATACCACCCCTTTATTTTGTGTAACCTTTTAATATTATTCTTCTGTTGAAACAATCTCTGCTTCTTCTATATCATCATCATCTTCAGATTTTACTTTTGTGATTGAAACAACTTTCTCTCCACTATTTACTTTCATTACAATAACTCCTTGAGTAGCTCTTCCATAAATAGTTATTGAGCTCATTGGCATTCTTATCACAACACCTGATGATGTTATAGCCATTAATTCTTCACTATCTGGAGCTGGAAGAACAGAAACTACATCTCCTGTCTTAGCGTTACATCTCAAGTTTATAACTCCTTTTCCAGATCTTGATTGTAATGGATATTCATCTAATCTTGTTCTTTTTCCATAACCATTTTCAGTCATAGTTAAAATCATTCCATCTCTATCTTTTATTAACATAGCAGAAACAACTGAATCTCCGTGTTTTAACGTAATTGCCTTAACTCCCATAGTATCTCTACCAGTAGCTCTTACATTGTCACTGCTAAATCTGATTGAGTGTCCTAATTTTGTTGCTAATAATAACTCCTCTTTATCGATTTGCTCTATTAGTCCCACATATATTATATCATCTTCTGGCTTTAATTTAATAGCTTTTAATCCAGAAGTATTAATATTTTTAAACTCATTTAGATTTGTCTTTTTAACAAGTCCCTCTTTAGTAACAAATATAACTTCATTTTCTGAAGAGAAATCTCTTGTTTTTATTACAGCTCTTATTTTTTCATCTTCTCTAATCTTGATTATATTGCTTATTAATTTTCCTCTTGATTGTTTAGAAGATTCTGGAATTTCATAAACTTTTAAGTTAAATACTCTTCCTTGATTTGTAAATATCATAAGAGTATCTAAATTTGTGGCTGATTCTATACTTACAACAAAATCATCTTCTATTGTATTTTGGCTAGAAACTCCCTTTCCACCTCTTTTTTGAGCTTTATATTTACTTACTTCCATTCTTTTTACATATCCTCTATTTGTAAGTGTTAATATAACACTCTCATCTTTAATTAGATCCTCTGGAAGTATTTCCAATCTCTCATTTTCAATAACAGTTTTTCTGTCATCTCCATATTTATCTTTAAGATAAATAAGCTCTTTCTTTATAATATCATATATTTTTGAGTCGTGTGAAAGAATATCTTTTAATTCTAAAATATATTTTTCTATTTCAACATATTCAGCATC
>JAUNAY010000226.1:0-1628 GCA_030527385.1 Fusobacterium sp.
GGGGGAGTTGGACTTCTTTATAAAAAAATCTTTGTCCCTTCGGGACGATATAGGGTAAACCTTAATGGGAATAAGTAAAAATCTTCTTAGAAGCTCTTACAAGCCGTTTAAAGCCTTTTTGATTTTTTATAGCATAAAATATCAAAACCAAAATGAAAACAACTTAAAATTAATTTTAGAGGCTCTGACAACAAAAAAAGCAGATACCATTTTAAATATCTGCCGTTTCTTAATTCACTCTTGCCAGCAACAGAGTTAAATTAATTTCAAAATTAAAGTTTTGTATGTTTCGTTTTTCTTAGTAGGTTTTAATTTTTTTGGTTTTTTGATAACCTCTAATGTTAAATTACCATTGTTTTTTTCTTTATCAATAACTATAAGACCACAACCATTGAATATATTTTGTTGTGCTATTTCTTGCAGTTCTTTTGGTACTGCTAACCATAAGAAATCAACAAAATCTTTATATTCTATATATTTTTGGTCATTTACCAAATCGTTTTCCGATATTTTGACCTCTACTCCGTGTATATTTAAATCCCATAGATTAGTGTTGAAGTTTTCAACACATACCAAATCTATTCTTTCGCTATGTTTATCAGCACCAGTATATACAGCAAATTCAGTCAATGTTTTAATTCTAAGTTTTTTTTCTCTTTTCTCTGGTATAGAAGAAAAAGAAACAACTCTTTCTCTTTTAGCTCCAATCCATTTATCGGTTTCAAACAAACAACTTAGAATATCTTTTGTATTAATATTAATATTATCTAGCAAGATAGAATATTTGCTTTCAGACGCATCAATTTTGTTATTAATGCTATTTTGATTATTACGAATAGAGTTGTAAATATCCCTCAATTCTTGTCTAGTGATTTCATTATTGAAAACTTTTTCAGCTAATTCACTAATATTTTTATTATCATTTCTAGTTATTTTTTCTAATAATATCAAACTATCAGCACTAACATTAGCTTTATCTAAAGGGTCAACATCGATTCCATTTGCTTTTTGTATTTCCGAAAAAATTTGATAAATTTCTCCAGCTTTTTTTCTTTGCCATAAAATACTTTCGTTTATTTGATTTCTTACAGCAAACACTTTTACCCATTGGGAAAAAGAATTATAAAATTCTTCCCACAGTTTTTTTTCTTCAACTTCTTTTAGCAAAAAATAAAAACTAGTCCAATTTTTTCTATCTAGTTTAACTAGATTAGTGATTTGATTTTCCACCTCATCGAGTAAATGAACATTTTCAACTTCACTCATAACAAACACCACCCCTTCTTCTCTTGCTGGCAAGAGTTGTTTATAATTTATTATAACATATTTTTGCAAAAGAAAATATAAAAAAAGCAGGGAACTCTGCCAAAGTCCCCCACATAAAACTATTCTGTACAAAAACTAGTATAAGTTTTTAGATAATAGAAAAAATACTATTATCACGACAATAATCAAATAAAGCTTCCTCACTTATTCACCTCCTTTCTTGAGATGAACAGCCAAGAAAGAAGAGCAATTTATTATAACATTGAATTTTTTAAAAATCTCTGATATAATTCAAGTGATGTTAAGAGAATAAAGTAAAAAAGAGCAAAAAAAGAGTAAAAAATGAGGACAGACAACACACT
>JAUNAY010000226.1:1638-2116 GCA_030527385.1 Fusobacterium sp.
GCCACGAACCTAATTTTTTTATTTTTTGTCTAAATTTTAAGTTCCAGTCCAGACTGGAACTTAATCTCCCAATATTTTGAATTTTTCTTTGAGTTTAGAGTAAAGTTAAAAAAAGTATTTGTATTTAAAACATTTTTTAGTGAAGCTAGGTTTGTTAACATCTCAAAATTATTATTATATTCAATGCCCATATTAGAAAAATCTTTTAAAATCAGTTCTTTAGCCATTTCTGCTGGAAAAGTAGCTAGGTATGGAGTTTGAAAATTATATCGCCATATTGGACATTTAATTTTTCCTATTTTTGTTCGTTGATGAATACCACTTACAACTAGTTGTTGTACATTTTTTATTATATCTATTTGCTCCTTATATAGCTCTATATAGCCGTTATGTTGCTTCTTAGGAGTTAATTTCCTATCTGCGTTAGCTCTCTCTTTAGAAATCCTTAAAAAGTTCGCATTTTTCTTTTTTTCAATGG
>JAUNAY010000227.1 GCA_030527385.1 Fusobacterium sp.
AACCTTCAAGAAGAGGCTTTAATCAATTTAGTAAAAAAAGTTGGAGAACATCAAAAAAGAGGAGTAATTATAATTCTTGGGGAGACATCTAATTTAAAAGTAGTAGCTGGAAGTATGAAAGCTGGTGCTTATGACTATATCTTAAAACCAGTTGATAATACAACTATAATAAAAATTATTGAAAAATCTGTAAAAGATTATAGACTGTTAGCTGAGAGAGTGGATAAACACAAAAGCTCTGGAGATAAACTTATAGGACAAACAAAAGAGATAGTAGAGTTGTATAAGATGATAGGAAAAGTAGCTAATAGTGCAGTTCCAGTTTTAGTAGTAGGAGAAAAGGGAACAGGAAAAACAAGTGTAGCTAAAGCTATACATCAGTTTAGTGATTGTGCAGGACAATCTTTAATAAGTATAAACTGTCTTTCTTTCCAAAATGAACTTTTAGAAAGAAAGATGTTTGGATATGAAAAAGGAGCATTTACAGGAGCAGTCTTTACTCAAATTGGTGATTTAGAAAGAGCTAATGGAGGAACACTTCATTTAGGAAATATTGAATCTTTGAGTTTAGATATGCAATCTAAAATACTTTATTTCTTAGAAGAGGGAGAGTTTTTTAGAATGGGTGGAGCTGACCCAATAAAAAGTACAGTTAGAGTTATAGCTAGCACTTGTGAAAATTTAGAAGAGTTGATAAATCAAGGAAAGTTTATAGATGAACTTTATAGAAAATTAAGAGTATTAGAAGTTAATATTCCTCCTTTAAGAGAGAGAAAAGATGATATTCCTTTAATAGTTGATCACTATCTTATGGAGTGTAACGAGGAATTACATAAAAATATTAAGGGAGTAAGTAAACCAGCTTTAAAGAAAATGATGAGATATGATTGGCCTGGCAATGTAAATGAGTTAAAAAATGCTGTAAAATCAGCAGTTGCTTTATGTAGAGGAGGATCAATATTGATTGATGATCTTCCAAGCAATGTTTTAGGAACTAAAGTTACTAAAAGAAAAGGTGACGCTCAAACAAATGCACTTAAAGAATGGGTTAAAGTTGAGATGGAAAACTATAAAAATAGTAGTCAAAAAGGTTACTATGGACATATAATATCTAAAGTTGAAAAAGAATTAATACATCAAGTTTTAGAAATGACAAATGGTAAAAAAGTAGAAACAGCAGAAATCTTAGGAATAACTAGAAATACTTTAAGAACTAAGATGAGTAACTACGGTTTGGAGTAGAAGATGCATATAACATTATATAGAAAATATAGACCTAAGAATTTTGAAGAGATAGCAGGACAAAAAGAGATTGTAAAAACATTAAAAGCGTCTTTAAGAAATGGGAAAACATCACACGCCTATCTATTTACAGGACCTAGAGGTGTTGGAAAAACAACTATTGCAAGATTGATAGCTAAAGGTGTAAACTGTTTAAAAAATGGTATTACCGATGAACCTTGTAATGAATGTGCAAATTGTCTATCAATAAATGAAGGCAACTTTATGGATATGATAGAGATAGATGCTGCTTCAAATAGAGGTATAGATGAAATAAGACAGTTAAAAGAAAAAATAAACTATCAGCCTGTAAATGGAAGAAAAAAAATATATATTATAGATGAAGTTCATATGTTAACTAAAGAGGCATTTAATGCTCTTTTAAAGACTTTAGAGGAACCACCTGAACACGTAATATTTATCTTGGCTACGACAGAAGCTGATAAGATTTTACCAACTATTATTTCCAGATGTCAAAGATATGATTTTAAAGCTCTTTCTCCTAATGAAATGAAAGAAAAGTTAGGAGATATAGCTAAAGCTGAAGGTATAGAAGTTCCAGATGATGTATTAGATTTGATATATGAAAACTCTGGAGGAAGTATGAGAGATGCTACTTCCATATTAGAAAGAGTAATGATAACTTGTTTAGATGAAAAAATAACTTTAGAGAAGGCTGAACAGGTTTTAGGAGTAACTCCAGTAAAAAAAATGCAGGAGTTTTTAGAAAAATTATTAGAAAAAAATTATACAAATTTAATAAAAATATTAGATGATTTTTGGAGAGAATCTGTTGAGATAGAGTTATTTT
>JAUNAY010000228.1 GCA_030527385.1 Fusobacterium sp.
CTTGTGGAGATATTGATACAATTATTCTTGATAAAACAGGAACAATTACTTTTGGAAATAGATTAGCAAGTGAATTTTTCCCAGTAGATGGAGTTTCAGAAAAAGAGTTAATAGAGTATTCAGTTATATCTTCATTAAAAGATTTAACTCCAGAAGGAAAATCAATTGTTGAACTTGGAAAAAAACTTGGAACAGTTTTAGATGAAAAAGATTATGAAGATGCAGAATTCTTAGAATTTAGTGCACAAACTAAAACAAGTGGAATAAATTTAACAGATGGAAGAAAGATAAGAAAAGGTTCGGGATCATCAATTAAAAAATTTGTAACTGAACTTGGAGGATCTATTCCTAAAGATCTTGATGAAAAAGTTGATAAAGTTTCAAGACTTGGTGGAACACCATTAGTATTAGCAGTTGATAATAAAATTTATGGAGTTATATATTTAAAAGATACAGTTAAACCTGGATTAAAAGAAAGATTTGAAAATATAAGAAAAATGGGTATTAAAACAATAATGTGTACTGGAGACAACCCATTAACAGCTGAAACTATTACAAGAGAAGCAGGAATAGATGAGTTTGTTGCAGAGTGTACCCCAGAACAAAAAATAGAAGTTATTAAAAGAGAACAAGCTCAAGGAAAACTTGTAGCAATGACAGGAGACGGTACAAACGATGCTCCAGCACTAGCTCAAGCTGATGTAGGAATTGCAATGAATAGTGGTACAATAGCAGCTAAAGAAGCAGCTAATATGGTTGACTTAGATTCAAACCCTACTAAAATTCTTGAGGTTGTAGGAATTGGAAAACAACTATTGATAACACGTGGAGCTTTAACAACATTTAGTATAGCTAATGATATTGCAAAATATTTTGCTATTATTCCAGCAATGTTTATTGTGGCTATTCCTCAAATGGAAAAATTAAATGTAATGCATCTATCATCACCAGTAAGTGCTATTGTTTCAGCATTGATATTTAATGCTATTATTATACCTTTACTTGTGCCAATAGCATTAAAAGGGGTTAAATATAAACCTATGAATGTTCAACTTATGTTGATTAAAAACTTAGGAATTTATGGATTAGGAGGAATTATAGCTCCATTTATCGGAATTAAAATAATAGATATTTGTATCTCGCCTTTATTATCTGTATTAGGATTATAGTTTGGGAGGAATAAAAAATGAATTTAGTTAAAAAAAGTCTTTATATAACAGTAATGTTATTTATTTTATCCATAATTTACACAGTTGTTGTAAATATTTTTGCACAAACATTTTTCAATAAAAGTGCTAATGGAAGTATAATTTATAAAAATGAGACTCCTATTGGAAGTAAACATATAGGACAATTATTTACAAAGGATAATTTCTTTCACGGAAGACCTTCAGCATATAACTATAATACATATGAAACAGAAGCCGAAGCACAAACTCTTCCAGCTTCTGGTGGAACTAACCTTGCAGTAAGTAACCCAGCTTATTCTGAAAATTTAAAGAATAATATAGACAATCTTTTAAAAGAAAATCCAAATTTAAAAGTTGAAGATATACCAACAGAGATGGTAACAGCTTCTGGATCAGGGCTTGATCCACATATATCAGTTGAAGGAGCTATGCTTCAAGCTGAAAGAGTAGCTAAAGAGAATGGTATCACTGTTGATGAAGTTTCTAAAATTGTAAAAGAAAATGCTGAAAAAAATATAGTAAATGTGCTAGAGTTAAATTTAGCTGTATTGGATTATATAAAATCTGAAACTAAATAACAAAATATAAAATAGGACTCCTTTGATTAAAATCAAGGGAGTTTTTTTAATAAATTTATTAAAAAAATATATTAAAAATAGTTCTGTTTTAAATCGAATTAGAATAAAATAGTTTAAAAAAAACTAAAAAAGATTGATTTATTAAATAATTTATATTATAATTTAAAAATAAATAAACGTTTAATAAAAATGTTTAAAGGTGATTGAATGGAAAATGAAAATATGAAAAAAAATGAAAATTTAAACGAGAGTATAAATGATTTGGAAATTGAAGATTTAGTAAAGGGTTATACATATAATCCAGAAACAAACGAATATAGATG
>JAUNAY010000229.1 GCA_030527385.1 Fusobacterium sp.
AAGTGAATAGTAATAAACATCCTTGACATAATAGATAGAATCTAAGCTTAAAATTTCAGAAAATTTTTTTCCAACCCCTGGAATAATAGAGATTTTTTTTGCTTCTATATACTCAACAAATTGATCTGGAGAATAAAATATAAACTGTCCTGATGGTTTATTGATATTACTTGCTAATTTTGCACTAAGTTTATTAAAACCTATTCCTACAGAACAACTTAAATTAGTATGATATTTTATTCGTTCTCTAAATTTTTTAGCAAAAGCTTCTTTTGAAGAAAATTTTTCTATAATCTCTGAAATATCTAAATAAGCTTCATCTAAGGCTATAAATTCAGCTTTTTCCGTTATTTTTAATACTAAATTTTTTATTTGTTTTGAAACTTGAAAATATTTATCTTTATTTGGAGGGACGATAATAAGATTTGGACATAATTTTTTAGCATCTGTAATTTTCATTGCTGAATGAATACCATATTTCCTCGCTTCATAACTTGCAGTTGTAATTATACTTCTTCCAACAACAAGAGGTTTATTTTTTAATTGTGGGTTATCTCGTATTTCAACTGAAGCATAAAAACAGTCCATATCGTAGTGCATAATTACTCTATCTTTTTTCATAACTGCTCCTATTTATAATTATATATAGTTATATTATAATAGGATAAATTTTTTATGTCAATAACTAAAAAAGACTTAACTTCCTATTTTGAAAATTAAGTCTTTATAAAAACTATTTAGAGTCTCTATTTCTCTTAGCGTAATCATTTAGCATATAGAAAACAGGTAAGTATTCATCTTGTCCCTCAACTACGTGCCATTCAGGATGAAATTGAACTCCTACTACAAATGTAGCACCCTCAAGCTCAACTCCCTCAATGATTCCATCAGGAGAAAGTGCTGTTATTTTCAATCCCTTTCCTAAACTTTTTATTCCTTGATGATGCCACGAATTTACTGTTAAATCTTCTTTATTTAACATTGAATATAGTTTTGATTCTTTGTCTATTATCTTGCAACTATGGTAAGCAAAATCAATAAGTTCTGGATCTCTATGTGAAATATCAGAATCATATTGTGTTGGTAAATCTTGATATAAAGTTCCTCCAAGAATAGTATTAAGAATTTGCATTCCACGACAAGTTGCTAAAATTGGAAAGTCCTCTTTTAAAGCTGTTTTGGCCAAAATAATATCTGATACATCTCTATCATCTTTTAGCTCCTCTAAATTAGCGTGTGGCTCTTCTTTGTAATATTTTGGATTTATATCCTCTCCACCAGTTAAAATAATAGCATCTACTAATTTTAAAGCTTTTAAAGCGTCTTCTTCAGTTTTTAATTGTGGTAAAAGTATAGGTTCTGCCCCAGATTTTTTCACAGCATCTATATATGCTTTTGGGTCTTCAGGAATGTTGTCCATTGAAAAATCCCTTTCCCACGAAATTCCTATTCTTACAGGTTTTTCTTTTTCAGAAACTTTTGTTGATGTATTTTGACAACCAACAAATAAAAGTAAAAAAGAAAGTAAAATTAAACAAAATCTTTTTTTCATTAAATTCCTCCTAAATTTATAAATTGCTGGTGTTAGTTTATCATATTTTTTATATTTTCACAATAAAAAATTTTTAATAAGGTTCAAAAATAAATACATCAAATATATCTTGAAGTTTATATGGACTTGGAAGTTTTGCTTTCACTTTTTCCCAAAGCTCACTAAATAGTTCCATATCCATTTTATCAATTTGGTTAATTATATGCTTCTTATATGGAAGTTCGGCTCCTGTTGTTTCTAAGCCTCTAAGAAGCTGTCTTTTTAATTCTTTAAAGTTATCTGTATCAATCTTACAAAGGCTATAATATGAAGCCAAAAACTCTTTATCTAAACAATATTCATTTGTAATAAGTTTTCTTAAAGCACTAGCTATAAAATTTAAACTCAAGTCAGGAGAAAAATTTCCTATATGTTCTCCCTCATCTTCAAGAAAAGGCAAGAATACATCTTCAAAATGATGATCTTGAATAGACTTTGTCAAAAGTAAAAGATTGTTTAAAAGCTGTTGCTGTTGTATCTGCAAATGATGTTGC
>JAUNAY010000013.1 GCA_030527385.1 Fusobacterium sp.
TTTCTATACAAAAAGATTATGTCTATTTAGTTGATATTGAATATAAAGAAGGAATTTTAGCTAAAGATGGTAGTTGGATAGGAGAGATGGGAGAGTTTAAATATAAAAACAAAGAATCACAAATGTATAGCAAATTAAATAATAAAAAAGATGACAAGTTTTTTATTATTTATAAAGTTGAAAATAGAAAATATAAATATGGGTATTTAAACTTTAAAGGTGATGTACAAGTACCTATGATATACGATGATGCTAGAGAATTCTCAGAAGGATTTGCTCTTGTTAAGAAAAATGGAAGATGGGGTTATATCAATGAAGAAGGAAAAGCTATAACAGAGTTTAAATTTATAGATGGAAAACCTTTTAAAAATGGTGAAGCTCTTGTAAGAGAAAATTCAGAAAAATATTATATAGATAAAAATGGAGAAAAAAAGGTTTTTAAGAGTTTCTGTGGTAATATTAAGAACGTAGTGATAAACTTTTTCTATAATACGAAGGGAAAAGTGGGATCAGCTTGGAGCGATAACATTAAAGAAAAGAAAAAAATAGATTTATAAACATCATTGGGGCAGTAAAAAAGAGGAGATGACAAGATGGATTTTTTTGCAACAATTACTGCACTAGAAAATGAAGATGGGAAAAAAATATTTGAAGTAATGGTGAATGATACTATATCTTTTTGTATTAGAATTTTTATATTTTTATTTGTATTTTACATTGGCAAAAAGCTTATAAGTATAATTTTATCATATATTGATCTTATGTCTAAAGATAGATTTGATGTAGGGGCTAGACAATTTAGCAAATCTTTTGTTAAATTAGGACTATACATAATATTATTTTTAATAGGAATGTTGGTATTTGGCTTTAAAGAACAATCTATCATAACAATGATCAGTGCTGTAAGTTTAGGAATTGGAATATCACTAAAAGGATTCCTTTCAAATATTGCTGGAGGAGTGGTTATTCTATTTACTCGTCCATTTACTGTGGGTGAGTATATTGAAGTAAACGGAGCTTTTGGAGAAGTTTATAAGATAGATGTTTTTTCTACGCATATTAATACCTTAGATAGCAAAAGAGTAATAATTCCAAATAATGTTATGCTAAGTAGTAATGTAATTAATCACGATGCTAATGAATATAGAAGAATAAAACTTGAAATTCCTGTTTCTTATGAATGTAATCAAAAAAAAGCTGTTGAAATTCTCGAAAACATCAGTAAAACTTTTGAGGGATTAGAACACGATAGAAGATCATTTATAAATATAATGGAATACGCAGATTCATCAGTTAATATCTATTTTATAGTTTGGACAAAAAGAGAAGGATATTATAGAACTAGAGGTAATTTAATTGCACATATTATAGAGGTATTTAACAAAGAAAATATTGAAATACCTTATAATAAGTTAGATGTAAATATAAAAAATATACGAGGTGATTAAAATTTTGGATAAATTTTTAAAAATGGGAAAAGATTATTTATTTATGACAGTAGGGTGCTTTATATACGCATTTGCTGTAAATTATTTTTATGTAAGCAATCATTTAGCAGAGGGAGGAGTTACAGGGATAGCACTAATTATATTTTATCTTTTTAAAACTCCCGTAGGTGTAACTTACTTTGTTGTAAATATACCATTATTAATCTTAGGTTGGAAGATGCTAGGAAAAGATTTTATTATAAAAACTTTATATGGAACATTGATGATGTCTTTGGCATTAGATCTTACTTCTAAAGCAAATGGAGTTGTTGAAGATACGATGTTAGCTTCATTATATGGAGGTTTTATAGGAGGAATTGGGCTAGGAATTATATTCTTATGTGGTGGTTCTACTGGTGGAACAGATATTATAGCAAGAATAATGTCTAAATATAAGGGAATAGCTGTTGGAAAAGCTATGTTAGTACTAGATGTTATTGTTCTCTCTGCTGTGGCATTTTTATTTGGAAAAGAAGTATTTATGCACACACTTATTGCTGCTGTTGTTCTAACTAAAACTATTGATTTTATTCAAGAGGGTATGGATAAAGCAAAAGCAGTTACAATAATTTCTAAAAAATCTGATCTTTTAAAAGAGGAGCTTATGAAAGAAACAGAGAGAGGAGTTACCATTTTAAATGGTGTAGGAGCTTATACAGATAGATCTTTAGATGTTATTTATTGTGTTGTAAGCAAATATCAAATTACAAAAGTAAAAAGAATTGTAAAAGGGATAGATTCACGTGCTTTTTTAACTATAACAGATGTTTCAGAAGTTTTAGGAGAGGGATTTAAAAATATAAAAGATGAATAGTTAATGTTATTAAATAGAGATTAAGCTACCTTTTAAAAAAATATTACCATAATATTTTCAAAAAATAATATGTTTTTAAAATTATTGTGTGATTTTAATAGATATGCTATAATGCCTTAGAGAGATCTATTAAAGAGAGGTAATAAATGTTATGAAAATTTATAGTCACATTATGGGGAAAACAAGTTTCAGTTTTGCTTATAGGATATTAAAAGAAAATATTTTAAGATTGGATATGAAGCCTGGAGAGGAGATAAAAGAGCTTGAGCTTTTAGCTACCCTTAATATGAGCCGTACACCTGTAAGAGAAGCACTTATACTTTTAAAGCACGAAGGACTTGTAGAAAATATTCAAGGTGGAACTTATGTTTCAAAAATAAATAAAGAAAAGTTTAAAGATGGTACTCTTATGAGAATGGCGATTGAAGAAAAGATTCTTTTAAAAGCTTGTGATTCTTTTCCAGATGAATATATGGAAAAATTAGAGAAAAATCTTGCAAAACAGGATTATATTATGAGAACTTCAAGAGATTATATTGAATTTCGTAATGTGGATTTAGAATTTCATCAACTAATATTTGAAGGAGTAGGACATAAAAATCTATTTACTTTTATGTCAGATGGTTTTTTGGACTATCAAAGAATGGGAATGATGTTTTGTGTTGATAAAATCAGAGATGATTTTGTCTTTAAAGGTCACAAAGAATTCTTTGATATTATAAAAAATAAAAGAAAAGATGATGTTGTCCCAACTTTAACAGCTCACTTAAATCGCCTAATTGGAAAATTTGATGATATTTGTAACGAACACCCATACTACTTTAAATAAAAGACTAAAGTCTTTATAAGATAAAAGCTCAAATTCATAAACCTGAACTTGAGCTTTTATAATTACTAAATTATTTTTCTATCTATCATCTTTCTTACTACACTTTTAGCAAGATTTATTCTTTCTTCAACTGTTGATATATCAAGATACTCATTTTTACTGTGTGCTTCTCCTCCAACAGGACCAACAGCATCTACAACTCCAACTCCTAATACTCCCAAGAAGTTTCCATCAGAGCAACCTCCTGCAACTTCCCAGTCATATTTTATTCCCATTTCATTTTTACTTTCATCAAATAGATCACGAAGAAGAGCTGATTTTTCATTAAGAACTAGTGGCGGTCTGTATCCTATCTCCTCAACCTTTACTTTAATTCCTGCAACTTTTGGTTTTTCTTGAAGTTCTTGCATTTTTTCTCTAATAGTTTCAAAAAATTCAACTTGGTGTGATCTTCCCTCAAACTTAAAACAAGCGTAATCTGGAACTATATTTACTCCAGCTCCACCCTCAATAAGTCCAACGTTTAAAGAATTTTTTATCTCCCAATTATGAAGTTTAGAAATCTCTCCTACCCAGTGACAAGCCTCAACTATTGCATTGATTCCCTCATTTGGATAGTTTCCAGCGTGTGATGCTT
Source organism: Fusobacterium sp. (assembly GCA_030527385.1). Lineage (GTDB taxonomy): Bacteria > Fusobacteriota > Fusobacteriia > Fusobacteriales > Fusobacteriaceae > Fusobacterium_A. Next base: position 3,768 of record JAUNAY010000013.1, read on the forward strand.
TTCCAAAAAATTCAACTTTATATTTAACAAGCCCTTTTCTTTCTATAACTGCATTTCCATTTTTACGAGCTGGTTCAAATACCATTGCATATTTTGCCTTTGCTCCTATTTTTTCAATAATTTCTCTTGAATGTAAAGAGCTTATCTCCTCATCTGTATTCATCACAAGAGCTATTGTTATATCTTCATTCTTAAACTCTTTTGCTACTTCTATCATAGATAAAACACCAGATTTCATATCATAAACACCTGCTCCAGTAGCAATATTTCCATCTAGTTTGTAGCTCCAAGCTGGTACAGTTCCCTTAGGAAAAACTGTATCATTATGTCCTAAAAACATCAAATCTATATCTTCACAATCTCTATTTTTAGCAACTAATACTGGATTTTTTCCATTATTTTGAGGATAAACTTCAACTATCCACTCTTTTTCTAACTCAGCTCTAAATATTTCAGTAACTTCTTGAACTCCCTCTGGCACATTGCTACCACAATCAATATTTACAAGTTTTTCTAAATCTGCTAAAAATTTTTTCATATCCATACTATTTTCCCCCTAGTTTCTATCCAAATAATATCATATTTGTAACTATAACTGTAACTAAGCCCCCTAACATAGGGATAGCTGTTCTTTTTACCACTTCAAATGGTGATACCCCTGAAATTCCTGCTACTGCCACAATTACAGCTGTTATAGGTGACACACTTCTTGCAATTCCTGCCGAAAGTTGCATAGGCATCAACATAACTATTGGATTTAAGTTTACTGATGATGCTACTGCTGGTGCAAGTGCAGCAAAAGCAAAGAATGGTGCATTTCCTGATCCCATAAGAATAGAAGATACTACTATTATTGCTGTCATAACTAAAATCATTGGTTGAGCTCCTAATCCTGCTGATTTTGTAGAATCAATAAGAGCATCAATAACACCTATTTTTCTAAGTCCTAAAGCAAAAAACTCCCCTGCTACAATCAAAGTAATAACATTTGCAAATTGACTTCCCATTGCTGTAAATATTATTTTTAACTCTGCTAATGTAGATTTAAAAGCTTTTCTTCTAATTCCCTCAATAATCATACTCAAAGTAATACTCATAAGCATTGCTTCAACAACACCTATTTTAATACTACTTCCTGTTAACGGACTAAATATAAGTATTATAATTAGAGGTATGATAGGTAAAAAAGCATACAACTTAGGTACTTGTTTCTCTTCTTCTTTATTTTCTACATCTGTTGCATTTTCTATTTTTTCTAACTTGCTATCCATTTTTTTATTTACGAAATAGTGTAAAATAGTAATTACTATAACTGTGGCTATTGCTACTGGTATTTGATAGTTAGCAAAATAAAGAGCTGCGTCCATTTCTGCTGTTTTTGATGCAAGTACAGCATTTCCAGATGCTGGTCCTAAATCAAGACAAGCTGAAGTCCCTATTACAGATGTAGCAGCTAAAGATGACACTCCTAATGACACAACAATAGGATATACAGTAACCATTAGTAAAACTCCTAATCCTGATGCACTTGGAATAAACACATTTAATATTTGCCCTATAACATATGAAAGAGCAAGTACTATATATGGTGAATTAAGTTTTCTAAGTGGCTTTATTGACATCTTTACCAATGCTGTACTAGCTCCTATATGATCCATATATTTTGCAAAAGCTGAAACTACCATAATAGCTAAACCTAAGCTTCCAGATGTTTTTATAAAGTTTTTACTAAGTTGAGAAAAAATATCAAGATAAAGTGATCCAGTAGCACTTTTTTCCATAACAGGAGTATTATTTAATAATATTCCTCCAAGTAGAAGAACTGCCCCACCAATTATTAAAACTCCTTGTGCCTGATATTTTTTTACTATAAAATATCCAACTGCTATTATTACTAAAATTGCTAACACAAAATTCATCTGTTTCCCCCTATGTAAATATTTTTATTATTATTTTTCTATCTTATCTGCCCCGTGTCTATAATGTGGTAACAACATTGGAGATACTCTATCAGTGTCTATTCCATTTGCTTTTAATTCTTCGTGATATTTATTTATATGCTCAAGAGTTAATTCTTTTACTTCAACAGACTTGCTTTTATTTCCTGCACTTCTTCCAGCTCTACGTCCAAAAACAATTATATCTAATAGTGAATTTCCCATAAGTCTGTTTCTTCCGTGAATTCCTCCAGCACATTCTCCAGCTACATAAAGATTTTCTATTTTTGTCTCTCCATTTTCATTAATTAAAAGCCCACCATTTTGATAATGAAGTGTTGGATAGATTAAAATAGGTTCTTTTGTCATATCTATTCCAAATTTTTTAAACATTCTATACATTGCAGGAAGCCTTTTTTCTAATGTTCCTTCCCCGTGAATTATATCAATAAGTGGAGTATCTAGCCAAACTCCAACTTCACCAGTAGGTGTATTAATTCCTTTTCCTTTTACTTTACATTCATTGATGATTGCAGATGCTTCGATATCTCTTGTTTCAAGATGATATACAAATTGCTCTCCATCTATATTTAGAGGTGTAGCTCCAAGCCCTCTTACTTTTTCAGTTACAAGAGCACCAAATATTTGTGATGGGAATGCAACTCCAGTAGGGTGATATTGAATAGTATCAGCAAATGCAAGTTCTGCACCTAATCTATACCCTAATATAAGTCCATCAGCAGTTGCTCCATAGTGGTTAGAAGTTGGGAATCCTTGATAATGAAGTCTTCCAGCTCCTCCTGTTGTAAGTATTACAGTCTTAGCTTTTACTACCGAATACTCCTCTGTTTCAAGGTTGAATAACACAGCTCCAGCCACTTTTCCATCTGTGTCTTTTATAAGCTCTACAACTGGAGAAAACTCAACTACTTCCACACCTAAATTTCTAACCTCATCTCTAAGCACACGCATTATCTCTGCTCCACTATAATCTGCTGCTGCGTGCATTCTTTTTCTTGAAGTTCCTCCTCCGTGGTTAGTCATCATAGTTCCGTCTTCTTCTTTATCAAACATTACTCCAAAATCATTTAGCCATTTGATAGCTTCTGGAGCATCGCAAACTAAAGCTCTTACTAGTTCTGGAATATTTGTAAAATGTCCTCCACCCATTACATCAAGATAATGTTTAGCAGGAGAGTCATCTGGTTTGTCAGCAGCTTGAATTCCCCCCTCTGCCATCATTGTATTAGCATCACCAAAACGAAGTTTTGTAGCAATCATAACTTTTGCTCCAGTTTTGTATGCTTCTATTGCAGCAGAAGCTCCAGCTCCTCCAGCTCCAACAATAAGCACATCTACATCATAATCAATCTTATTAAGATTAACTTTTTCCATTTCTACTCTACTTTTTGCTTCTATTAAATCTGCAAGTTCTAATGGAACTTTTTGCCCTTTATTTACTCCTAAATTAACAGTTCTAAATCCACTTTCTATATAATCTGGATGATTTTTCTTTAAAATTTCCAATTTAGCTTCTGGAGATAATCTTGGAAAATCGTGTCCAACTCTTTTTGCACGAGTTGCCTCAACTTTTTTTATTAATTCTCTCATTTCTGGTGTATACATCAATAAACCTCCAATTAATAACCTTTATTATTTAGCTATATCTCTATGATTGTATAGATCTTTAAGTTCATCTACACTTTTATTCATCAATTCATCAAGTTCAGCGTCTATTTTTCCATCTTTTATCTCTTGAACTCTCTCAATTAGATGCTCACTCTTAGGAGCTACATATTTTCCAGTGATACGACGAGCTAAAAGTCCTACATTGTAGTGAGTTATTCCAGCAGGACATCTTGATGCACAAATTCCACAACCTACACAGTCAAAAGACTCTTCGGCACATTTTTCAAACTCCCCTCTTTGAGCATATGCTATATATTGCATTACATTTAATCCTTGTGAACACCCTTTTGTACAAGCGTTACAACCTATACATTTATATAGTTCTGGGTACATCTCTCCCATTGTATCAGCAGTAGGTTCGATTTTATCCATATCATACACAGCTTTTTTCCCTGGGAAAAAAGGTATTTGAGTAAGATACATTCCATCTTCAACTTGACTTTGACAAGCAAGAACTACTTTTAATTCTGTATCTCCCTTTGTTCTATATACAGTTGCACAAGCCCCACAAAAACCTGATCTACAACCACAACCTCTAATAAGTTGATACCCTGCATACTCCATAGCGTCCATTATTGTAAGAGTTGAGGGAACAGAATATTTTTTACCTAATATAAATACATCAACCATTTGTTTTTCAGTCATTTCTCTCTCCTTAATATCTTTTTAATATTCATTTGGAAGTTCTTGAATCTCATCACATCTAAATACTGGTCCATCTTTGCAAACATATTTATCCCCAATATTACAACGTCCACATTTACCTACTCCACACTTCATTTTTAATTCAAGTGTTGTAAATACTTGTTCCTTTTTGAATCCAATCTCCTCTAGCCCTTGTAATACAAATTTAATCATAATAGGAGGTCCACAAACTAGTGCCACTTTGTTATTATCTAGTCCTAACTCTTTTACATAGTTTGGAACAAATCCCACGTGCCCATTCCAACCTTCAAACTCTCTATCTACTGTTAGATGAACACTTGTATCTTTTTGATTTGGCCATACATTAAATATATCATTTTGATGAACTAAATCATCTGGAGTACGTGATCCATAAACTATATCAACCTTTCCATAATTTTCACGATTATCCATTACATAATTTATTACTGAACGAAGAGGAGCAAGCCCTATTCCTCCAGCTATAAAAAGAAGATCTTTTCCTTTTAACACATTTGGTTCTTCCACAGGAAAGTTATTTCCATAAGGTCCTCTTATTCCTATCTCTGATCCTTCTTCAAGCTGATGAATATAATCAGTTACTATACCACATCTTTTTATGCTACACTCCATATACTCTTTTATTGTAGGAGATGAAGTTATAGAAAATATAGCTTCTCCAATTGGAGGAACTGAAATCATAGCACATTGTCCTGGCATAAAATCAAAAGGTTTTCCTCCCTCTGGACTCTCTATTCTAAATGTTGTAACATCTGGAGTATCTCTTCTAATATTAGTTATTACTGCAACTTTTGGCATTAAAGGATCATTACTATGATCGTGACAACCACAACTACAACTCATTTTATTCCTCCCCTAATTTTTTTATTACTCTTACTATATTTAGTCCAACAGGACATTTTTCTATACATCTTCCACAACCTACACAAGAGTATAATCCATCGTGATTTTTAGGATAGTATACTAATTTGTGCATAAATCTTTGTCTTACTCTTTGCATTTGTGAAGTTCTAGGGTTACCGTGTGCCATACGTGTGAAGTCTGAAATCATACAAGAATCCCAACATCTATATCTTTCTCCACCATTTCCTCCATCATAATCTTTTACATCATAACAGTGGCAAGTAGGGCATACAAAAGTACACGATCCACAAGCTAAACATTTTTTACTAAGTTCTCCCCAAAAATCTTCCATATCAAATATCTCTTGTTGAGCTTTTTCTATTTTTTTAGGATCTAAATTTTTTAAAGGAAGATTTACTAATTTTTCTTTTATAGATTTTTTTAGTTCTTCAAGCTCTTTAGCATCTCCATCTTCTAAAATTGAATCAACAGAGTTTAATAATTTTTCTCCCTTTTCAGTTTTAGCTTCTAAATATAGATAATCATCTTTTTCCCAAGTAGCTATATCTGAAGCTGGAGATGATTCTGATGGATCTATTCCAAAAGCTGTACAAAAACAAGTTTCTTCAGGATTATTACAAGCAAATGTTACAATTATTCCTCTGTCTCTATGTGCCTTATAATATGTATCAACTGGCTCTCTTAAAAAGATATTATCCAATATCTTAAAACTTCCAGCGTCACAATTTCTAACTCCAAAAATCACATACTCTCTGCCCTCAACTGCAACAGGAGTAAGTTCAAGTTTTTTCTTGCTATGTTTAAATTTTAAATATGTTTCAGTCTGTGGAAAAACAAACTCTTTTACTGACGAATTTGTTTTTAAAACATCTAGTCTTATATTTTTATCAGCTTCATAAGCTCCAAAATTAACTAAATTCCCTTTCTCCATAGGAAGAAATAGATCAAAGTTATTATTTATAGCTTCCCATAGCTCTGGCAATCTACTTTTTAAAACTCTTTTCATTATTTCCCTCCTTTTTTTGTTGCAAAGTTATCTTTATCCTCTAAAGTATATGATACTAAAGGCGATGGTGTAGTTGAGTCCATTCCAGCTTCCCATTCTCCATAAGTTTCATTCAAATCTTTTATTATCTTCCTATTTAATAAATCTAATCTTATATGAGCTGGGCAAACTCTTGCACACTCTCCACAGTCAACACAATTTCCAGCTACGTGATAAGCTCTTGTTAAATGAAAAAATCCGTTCTCTGTTTCAAGATTTGCCTTACCTAAAACATTTATATCGTCATTATCAAAAACACATTTTACACAACTACAAGCTGGACAAATATTACGACAAGCATTACATCTTATACATCTTGAAAATTCATTACTCCAAAACTCATATCTTTCATCAGCACTCATATTTTCAAGAATCTTTACTTCTCTAAATCTATCTTCTGAATTACCTAAAGTTGTAATCTCCTCCCCTATTAGTTCATCATAAACTACTGGGTTAGGGTGAAGACAATTTTCACATTTGCTATATTTTTTGTTTTTAGAGTCTAACATTCCACTGCAGGGGATTCCCCAAACATATACTTTTTCTCTTTCTATTCTATTATCTCTTAAAAGTTGGTTAAATCCTAAAGAGTCACAACCTTTTAAAAATACTCCAACTTTATCATATTTTTTAGTTTCTTCCATTAAATATTTACTTAAATTATTTACACAATAGTTATCAAAAACAAGAGAATCTGTCTTTTCAGCTTCAGTTATAAAAACTGGAGTAGATTCAAAAGAGAAATCTCCCTTTTCCCAACCAATAACCATCTGAACTTTATTATTTAAAAGTGCTTCTTTAGCTATCTCTCTAATTTTATCAGTCATTATTTCCATCTACCGTCCTTCAACTTTTTATTTGGTCCAAGTCTATGAACATTTTCTAAAACTTCATTCATTACTGTTGCAAATTTATTTGCTTCAGCTGCTGAAATCCAATCAATTTTAAAACGCTCTTTCTCAATTCCTAAATATTCAAGAAGATTGATAAATATTGAGAAACGACGTCTTGTATAGTAATTTCCTGTTGAATAGTGACAATCTCCAGGGTGACAACCTGCTATTACTACCCCGTCTGCTCCCTTTTGAAAAGCTCTTATTATAAAATTAGTATTTACTCTACAAGAACAAGGAACTCTTATAATTTTTACATTTGCAGGGTAGTTAAGTCTACTAGTTCCAGCAAGATCAGCTCCTGCATAACTACACCAGTTACAACAAAATGCAACTATTAAAGGTTTAAACTCTTCTTTTTCAACTTTTTCTAAAGACGACATATTGCATCTACCTCCGCCATAATTTGTTTATTCGAGAATCCTTTAAGATCAATAGCTCCTGGACGACAAGAAACTGTACAACCTCCACAACCTTGACACAGTGCTTCATTTACAGTAGCCACAAGCTTTCTTACAACTTTTCCGTGCTCTCTTAAATCTGTCATTTTTAGTGTTATAGCATCATAAGGACACATCTGTGCACATTGTCCACAACCACTACATAGATCAGTATTAACAGCTGATACACAAGGATTTGTTACAAGTTTATCCTTACTTAAAAGAATTATAGCTTTTGCTGCTGCTGCACTTGCTTGAGCCACTGTTTCTGGTATATCTTTAGGTCCTTGGCAAGCCCCTGCTAAGTATATTCCTGCTGAAGCTGTTTCAACTGGTTTTAACTTTGGATGAGCTTCTGTAAAGAAATTGTTTGTATCTGTACTGATGTTTAACTTTCTCTTTAATGCCACTGCATCATCTTTTGCCCTTGTTGCTGCTGCAAGAACCACCATATCTGCATCTATTACAACTGTTTGTCCAGTAAGAGCATCTACACCATTTACCATAAGTTTGTCGCCTTGTGGGAACACCTTCCCTACCATACCTTTTATATATTGCACTCCATATTCTTCAACTGCTCTTCTTTGGAACTCGTCAAAGTTTTTACCTGGAGTTCTTACATCAATATAGAAAACATATGCTTCTACATCTGGATATTTATCTCTTAACAGCATCGCGTGTTTAGCTGTATACATACAACAGATTTTTGAGCAATAAGGTTTACCCCTATCACTTGTATCTCTTGATCCTACACATTGTACAAATACAACTTTTTTAGGTTTTGTATGATCAGAAAGTTTTAACAGTTTTCCGTGAGTAGGTCCAGCAGCATTTGTAAGTCTTTCAAACTCTAATGATGTTATTACATTTGGGTGATCATAATTATACTCTCCAAATTTTGAAAGATCTATCAAATCATAACCAGTTGCCACTACTATTGCCCCATATTTTTGCTCTATAATCTCATCTTTTTGATTGAAATCTATTGCTTTTGCCATACATAATTTCTCACAAATTCCACACTTTCCTGTTGCCATTTTTATACATTGAGTTGTATCTATAACAGGGACATTAGGCACTGCTTGAGCAAATGCTTTATATATTGCTCCTCTATTTGTAAGATTTTCTTCAAACTCATTTCCAGCTTTTCTTGATGGACATTTTTCAACACATATTCCGCAACCTGTACATTTATCCATATCTACATATCTTGCTTTTTTCTTAATTGATACAGTAAAGTTTCCTACATATCCATTTACTGCCTCTATTTCACTATATGTATGTAAAGTTATATTTGGGTGCATTGAGGCATCAACCATTTTTGGTGTCAAAATACAAGCTGAACAATCTAGTGTAGGGAATGTTTTATCTAATTGAGCCATCTTTCCACCAATACTTGGTTGCTTTTCTACTATATCAACTTTGTATCCAGCATCTGCTATATCAAGTGCGGTTTGAATACCTGCTATTCCTCCACCTATAACAAGAGCTCTTTTTTCTACTTTACTTTCTCCCGCCATTAATGGAGCATTTAAAAGTGCTTTTGCCACAGCTGCTTTTACTAATGAAATAGCTTTTGCTGTCCCCTCAACTTTATCTTTATGAATCCACGAACAATGTTCTCTAATATTTGCTATCTCTACAAGATATGGATTTAATCCAGCTTTTTCAGCTGCATTACGGAATGTTGTTTCGTGCATTCTTGGTGAACACGATGCCACTACCACTCTTGTCAAATTGTGTTCCTTAATTGCTTCCTTTAACATTGTTTGCCCAATCTCAGAGCACATATATTGATAATTTATTGAATATACTACTCCTGGTATCTCTTTAGCAACCTCTGCAACCTTTTCTACGTCAACAGTTCCTGCTATATTGTTTCCACACCAGCATACAAAAACTCCAACTCTTTGCAATCTCTTTCCTCCTTACAAAAATAGTTATTTACTATATTTACGAAATGCACTCATAAATGCTTGTTGTGGCATCTTTTTATCTGCCATTAAACTAGGTATATCCTCTGGTTTTAATCTATTTTCATCTTTTTTTCTTATTATTGTAACTCTTACAGCTTCCATTAATTTACATAGATCTACATTTCTTGGGCAACGTGACGCACACGTAAAACAAGATGCACAGCTCCAAATAGTCTTACTATTTTTTACAGTTTCTAAATCTCCCATTTGAAGATATCTTATAACTTGATGTGGAAGTATATCCATTCCATCAGTAGCAGGACAACCAGCACTACATTTTCCACATTGCATACAATCTGCTATCTTTTCTTTGCTAATATCTTCTATTAAAAGAATCTCTTTTCTATTTTTATTGAAAATCTTTTTTTCCCTTTCCAATTTCTCCTCCTTAAATCAATAATTTATTTTACCCCTAATGCTTCTGCTAAAAGTTCAGTAAAATAATTTACTGGCATCTCTTCTCTAAGTTCAAGATTATATTTACATAGAGGACAAGCAGTTACTATCTCCTCTGCTCCATTTTCTATCGCTGACTTTGTGATACTTTTGCTCATTCTATCAGTAAGTTCTTTATTATTTACTGCAAGATATGCCCCACAGCACTCTGTTCTATAAGGATAAATTACTGGAGTTCCTCCAAGAGCCTTTATAAAATCCTCTATTATAGTAGGGTTTTCAGGATCGTCCATCTGCATATCTTTTTTAGGCTTTAAAAGCATACAACCATAATATGCTCCTATTTTACGATTTAATGGGTTTGTTACTTTCTCTTTTATCTTATCAAATCCTATTTCATCTCTTAACATCTCTAAATAATGGATTACACTTCCATCTCCATTATATTCATTTTCAAGATTTAAGTAATTATTTGCTTTTTTTCTAAAATTTTCATCTCTTTTTAAGTCTTCATTTGTTCTTTTTAAAACGTGATGACAAGCTGAACAAATAGTTACTAATTTTTCTCCCTTTGAGTGTGCTAAAGCTAAACTTCTAACTGCTGAAAGTCTTGAAGCAATCTCATTAGAAGCTAGAGGATAAACAGCTCCACAACATTGCCACTCTTTTTGTTCTTCTAGTTCTACACCTAAAGATTTAGCTGAATCTAAACCATATTTTTCTAACTCTTGTGCTTTTGTTTTTAAAGTACAACCAGGGTAATAGCTAAATTTCATTATTTTCTTCCCTCCTTATAGTTATTGAAATCTCTATTTTGAAAAATTATTTTTATTCAAAGAATTTTTCGAACTATTTTTAATATAAAAGTTCTATTTCTGTACTAAATATATTAATATATTTATATTATATAATAAGTATTATGTCAAGTTATTTTTCTTATACTCTTAAGTTAATATTTAATTTTTGTCATTATTTGAGTAAAATTTTTACTTACTTTAAATTTTTACTCAATCTCTTAGTAATTTTAATAATAGCTTTTTTCATTAGATAATAACTAACTACTAAGCACATTGCTTCTGCTATTGGTATGGATAACCAAATTCCTTTTGCACCTATCAAATCTGGCAATATAAAAAGTGGAATTGCTATAAATACTATTGATCTACCTAATGACACTACCACTGATTCCAATGGTTTTTCTATGGAAGTTAAAAAAGATGTAGATATTATATTTAGAAATGAAATTAAATATGAAAAGCTTATATAAAATAGTGCTGTTTTTGCCAAATCTATCAATTCTTGATTTCCCTTTGAAAATATCTTTATTATAAACTCTCCCCATATATGACTTCCAATATATGCAACCCCTCCTAAAGTTCCTCCAGTTATAAGAGAGATTTTTAAAACTTTTTTAATTTTATCCAAATGCTTTGCACCCAAATTATAAGCCACCAAAGGCTGTAATGCTTGTGATAATCCATATAAACTAATATTTAACATCTGATTTATATAAAATACTATTGTTAGGGCTGAAACCCCTAAAACTCCTATCTTGTTCATTATTGTAAGATTAAAAAGATACATAGCAAATGTAGAAGATACAACTGAAAGCATCTCTGAACTTCCATTAAAAAATATATTTTTTATATCTTTTGTGTATAACCTCAAAGATTTTTGTGGAAGCTTAAAACGTAAATTTGGTAACAACGCTAAAAAACCAAACATACAAGCTAGTAGAGTTGCACTTGCTCCTCCTGCCATTCCCCACCCAAATTTTGCAATAAAGAGATAGTCTAAAATTGCATTAGATATTAAACAAACACTTCCACTTAAAAAAACCAGATTTGGTTTCTCCTCTATCTTAACAAAAGTTTCTGTAAATATTGGAGATGTATAGAAAAATGCTCCTATCATCATAGGAATCATATATGCTTGTACATATGGATAAACCTCTTTATTTGCTCCTAAAAATTTAATAAAAAAATCTAAGTTAAATAGAACTATCAAAGATAAAAACTCCAAAACCCCTATTAATAACATTAAAGTTATAGAAGTTACCTCTCTAGCTCTTGCTATTTTCTTCTTTCCAAAATATATACTTGTGATAACTCCTCCACCTACACAGATCATCAAGCCTACACTCATTATAAAATTTATTAACGGCATAGACAAATTTACAGCTGCTAACCCTAACGAGCCAACATTTCTTCCTAAAAACATTCCATCTATCATCACTTCTAAAGAAACAATAAGCATTCCAAAAATACTAGGAATAGCAAATTTAAAAAATAGTTTACTTATATTTTCCGTCTCTAAAGCGTTTTTAGTTGTCATACTTTCCTCCTTTTTTTATATTTTAAAGTAATATTTATATCTCTATATTTACTTTTTATCCTGCTTCACATAATATTTTATCATCTTTTTTAAAAGTTTATATTGTTCATAAGAAATTGATATTTTCCCTTTTATAATAGATATAACTTCATCTTGTTTCAATTTAGAAATTGCTCTATTTAAAGTTTTTACACTCATTCCTCCCTCCCTTCCTTCCTCCATTCCCTCCTTCC
>JAUNAY010000230.1 GCA_030527385.1 Fusobacterium sp.
AAATAAAGAGGATTTAAAAAAAGAGATTAAAAAAAGTTTTGAAAAATATATTTTAGAATTTTTGAATATTCCCGAAAAATTAAAAGATAAAAAAATCGATGAAGTAGATAGAACACCTGCAGAAAATTTAGCTTATCAAGTTGGCTGGACAACGTTATTATTAAAATGGGAAAGCGATTATAAATTGGGATTAGAAGTGAAAACTCCATCAGATAATTTTAAATGGAATCAGTTAGGTGAACTTTATCAATGGTTTACAGAAGAATATGGGCATCTATCTTTAAAAGAGCTTATAAATATTCTTAATGAAAATATTGAAAATATTTATAAAATGATTGACTCTATGAGTGAAGAAGAATTATTTACACCTCATCAAAGAAAGTGGGCAGATGATGCTACTAAAACAGCAGTGTGGGAAGTTTATAAGTTTATACACATAAACACTGTTGCACCATTTGGCACATTTAGAACAAAAATTAGAAAATGGAAAAGATTAGAGGGAATATAAAAAATTTTCAATCTCTTCAGTAAAATGTTATAATAAACTGAAAGTAAAAATTTGAGGTGAAAATAAATATGGAAAAAATAGTTATGCTGGGAGACAGTATAGTTGAATGGAATCATAGAAGTAAATATATAAATTACGGGCAAGCTGGATATAGAACTAGAGATGTTTTTTGGTTAATAGAGGAGTTTGGAGAGAAACTGTCTGGTGATTTAGGAATACTTATGGTTGGAGTAAATGATATTCTTTGTAGTTATGAACAGGAGTATACTTTAGATTATTATAATAAAATTGTAACTGAACTAAGAAAAAGATTTACAAAGATTCTTCTTGTTAGTATGCTTCCAACAGATGATATTAAAGTTAATAGAGCGTCTATTTTATTAAATAAAAAATTAAGTGAGTTATATAAAAATGATTTTTTTGATATTTATAATAATTTTTTAGAAAAAGATCTAATTGCAAATAAATATACAACTGATGGAATTCATTTGAATCATAGTGGCTATGATCTTTTAAATTTTTTAATAGAGAATAAAGTGGATAAGATGCTGTATTATCCTAGCATTGAAGAAGCTGAAAAAGAGTTGATTAAAGCTGGAAAATTAAATCCAGGGAAATGGGTTGGACATTCAAAATATGCTGGACTTGCTTGTAAAAAAATTGCTGAACACTGTCCAAATTTAGATTCGGAAAAAGCATATTTGGTGGGGCTTCTTCACGATATTGGGCGTAGAGTTGGAATAGTTCAAGATAAACATATGGTTGAGGGATATAAGTATTGTATGTCAAAAGGCTGGAAAAAATTGGCACAAACTGCATTATCTCACGGTTTTATGCTTAAAGATGTCAAGACGTCTGTGGCTAGATGGGACGTTTCTCCAGAAGATTATCTTTTGGCTGAAAAAATTATAAGTGAAGCAAAATATGATGATTATGATCTTCTAATTCAGATGTGTGATAGCCTAGCTTTGCCAGACAAATTTTGCTTGTTAGAAACTAGATTTGTAGATGTGGCATTAAGATATGGAGTAAATGAGTTTACTGTTCAAAAGTGGAAGAAAATTTTAGAGATTAAAGATCATTTTGATAAAATAACAGGGCAAGACATATATGATATTTTAGAGGTTAATAGAAGATAATAGTTGATATTTGCTATAAAAAATATTTGTATTTTTTTTGTTATAATATAGAAAGGCAAGATTATAATAGGGGGAGATTTATGAAAAAAATATATTTTATATTTATTGGAATATTATTGCTTTTTACAGGCTGTTCAAATGATGAAAGCTATCTAAACACACTCAAAGGTTTTATGTTTCACGATGGAAAAACCCTTGAACAACTAGTAAATAACAATATAGTTTCTGCTGAAGTTTATTTAAAAAATGATAAAAACTTTTTATTTAATGAGACGGTTTTGTTTATGTTAAATTTTGGTTCGAAAGAGGATATTAACAATACTTTAAAACAAAGTAATTTTATTCTTCCAAAAAATTCGTCACAAATTAAATGGATAATTAAAGAGAAATTGAAAACAGGGAAGATTGTTGAAG
>JAUNAY010000231.1 GCA_030527385.1 Fusobacterium sp.
AATATAAATATGCTAAAAAAAGTATAAGAGTTTTTAAGGATACAAAAATTACTCCTAAAGCAGAGGATAATTTAAAAATAAGTACAAGAGTTGAAGTTATAGATAAAAAAATAGTTGATATAACAAAAAATAAAACTGTAAAAAAAGCTGATGGAAAGAAAGAAGTTCAAAAAATAATTATAAAAGAAAATTGGGAGAAGATTGCATATATCAAAAACGGAAAGAAACAAACAGGTTGGATAAAAGCAGATCAATTAGCTACAACTATGCAAGAAACTTTACCACAAAATTGGAAAAATCTTGATTTTTCACCAATAGAAAAGAAAGAGTATGCAAACAATAAAAGAATAAAAGTAAAAGGAATATATGTAACAAGCAGTTCAGCATCATTAAGCAAAAAGATGGACGAACTTATTGCATTAACTAAAAGAACTAAAATAAATGCTTTTGTAATTGATGTAAAAGAGGATGATGGAACACTTTTATTTAAGATGGAGGCAGGAGAAAAATATAATCCTTTGGCAAATAGACGTGCTCCAATTAAAGATATAGCAAAATTTATGAAAAGATTAAAAGATAATAATATTTATACAATAGCTAGAATAGTATCTTTTAAAGATCCAACTTATGCAAAAGCAAATCCAGACAAAGCTATAATTAGTAAGGCTACTGGAAAACCATTTACAAATAGTGATGGAGTTATTTGGGTATCACCTCACGATAGATATTTATGGGAATATAATGTGGCAGTAGCAAAAGAAGCAGCAAAGGCAGGATTTGACGAGATACAATTTGACTATGTAAGATTTCCAGCTTCAAATGGAGGAAAACTTGATAAAGAGTTAAATTATAGAAATGTAAAAAATGAATCTAAACCAGAGACTATTCAAAAATATTTAAAATATGCTAGAAAAGAGTTAGAGCCATTGGGTGTATATATAGCAGCTGATGTTTATGGACAAGTTGGAAGTTTACCTGATGATATGGCACTTGGACAACATTGGGAATCAGTAAGTAATGTGGTTGATTATATCTGTCCAATGATATATCCAAGTCACTATGGAAGAGGAGTATATGGACTTCCTGTGCCAGATGCTTATCCTTATAAGACTGTATATCATTGTACACAAGATTCATTAAATAGAAATGCAAATATTGATACTCCAGCTATGATTAGACCTTGGATTCAAGCATTTACAGCAAAATGGGTTAAAGGACACATTAACTACGGACCAGCAGAAATAGAATTACAAGTAAAAGCTTTGAGAGATTTAGGAATAGAAGATTATATTTTATGGAGTCCAACAAATAAATATAGAATTGAGTAATATTGAGGATTAAAAAAAATCTAAGTAAAAAAATATAAAAATGTTTGAAAGATGAATAAGATATGTTATAATAAAGGATAGTTCTATACAGGAGTTGATGTTTTGGAAGGAATAATAAATGTAAATAAGCCTAGTGGAATAACCTCTTTTGACGTTGTTAGAAAATTAAGAAGATTTCTTCACGAAAGAAAGATAGGGCATACAGGAACATTGGATCCTCTAGCTACTGGAGTGCTTGTGGTATGTGTTGGAAGAGCAACAAGACTTGTAGAAGATATTGAGGGTTATGAAAAGATATATACAGCTGGATTTGAACTGGGATATAGAACAGATACTTATGATGTAGAGGGAACAATTCTCGAAAAGATAGAAAATTTTAATATTTCAAAAGATAAACTTGAAGAGACATTGTCTGGATTTATTGGAGAAATAGATCAAGTTCCTCCGATGTATTCTGCATTAAAAGTAGATGGAAAAAAACTCTATGAACTTGCAAGACAAGGAATTGAAATAGAGAGAAAATCAAGAAAAGTGACTATTGATTTTATTGAAATTTTAGAATTTGATGGGAGAAAAGGAAAAATTAGATGTAAAGTTTCAAAAGGAACATATATAAGATCTTTAATCAATGATTTAGGAGAAGCTTTAGAAACTTTTGCAACGATGACATCATTAGTTAGAGAACAAGTTGGAACTTCAAAACTTGAAAATTCT
>JAUNAY010000232.1 GCA_030527385.1 Fusobacterium sp.
AAAAAAGGTGTTAATGCCTTTAAGCACCAACACCAAAAATTATACACCCTAAAAAATTAATAATTTAGTTTGAATAAACTTTACATATAGTAAAATTTTAGTTAAAATATTAGTAGGGAAAAAATAAAACTTATATTGAAATTAAAAAAGAGGGTGGAGATAATGATAGTAGGACTTACTGGAGGAATTGCTAGTGGTAAATCAACTGTAAGTAAATATTTTAAAGAGTTTGGAGCAGAGGTTTTAGATGCTGATTTAGTAGCAAAAGAGTTAAGTGAAAAAAAAGAGAATATAGCTAAAATGGTTGAGATATTTGGAGATGACATTTTAGATGAAACTGGAAATATTTTAAGACAAAAAGTGAGAGAGAAAGCTTTTTTAGAAAAAGAAAAGTTACAAAAATTAAACGAACTTTTACACCCACAAGTAATAGAAGTATTTAAAAATAAAAAAGAGAATACAAAACAAGATGAGATTGTAATTTTTGATATTCCGTTATTATTTGAAGCAGGAATGGAAAAATTGTGTGATACTGTAATAGTTGTATATGTAAGTAAAAGAGTTCAAATAGAAAGAATGTTAAAAAGAGATAGGCACGGAATAGAATTAGCAGAGAGAATAATTGATTCACAAATGAGTATGAGTGAAAAAATGGATAAAGCAGATATTATTATAAATAATAATTGTACTTTAGAAGATTTAAAAAATAACGTAAATGTGGTATACTGTAATCTACAAAAAAAATAAATGTGAGGTAGAAGATGAATATAGTAGCTCCAGCAGGAAATATGGAGAGATTTTATGCTGCTGTGAAAGCAGGAGCACAAGAAATATATATGGGGTTAAAGGGATTTGGTGCTAGAAGAAATGCAGAAAATTTCACTTTAGACGAATATAAAGAAGCTTTAGATTATGCACATAAAAGAGGAGTAAGAATATTTCTTACATTGAATACTATTATGATGGAAAATGAGATGGAGTTTCTTTATGAAAATGTAAAGTCATTATATGAATATGGACTTGATGCTGTGATTGTACAAGATTTAGGATTTTTTAGATATTTAAAAGAGAATTTTCCAGATCTTGAATTTCACGGAAGTACTCAAATGACAGTTGGAAATCATATAGAGGCTGAATATTTAAGAAAGATAGGTTTTAAAAGAGTTGTTCTTCCTAGAGAGATGAGTTTTGAAGAGATAAAAAAAATTAGAGAAAATACAAGTATCGAGCTTGAAATTTTTGTATCAGGAGCATTGTGTATTTGTTATTCTGGGAATTGTTATATGAGTAGCTTTATAGGAAGTAGAAGTGGGAATAGAGGAATGTGTGCTCAACCTTGTAGAAAAGAGTATACAGATAGTAAAGGAAATAAAGGATATTTATTAAGTCCAAAAGATCAACTGTATGGTTATGAAGAGATACAAAAATTAAAATCTATTGGCATAGAAAGTATTAAAGTAGAAGGAAGAATGAAAGATCCTAACTATGTTTTTGAGACAGTGGGATATTATAAAAAACTTATAGATGGAGAAAAGGCTCAAGAAAATGTTTCAGAAATTTTTAATAGAGGATATAGCAAAGGATATTTTTCTGGAGCAGATAATAAAATTATAAATAAAAATTATTCATATAATCTTGGAAAAGAAATAGGAATAGTGTTTGGAAAAGAACTTAAATTAAAAGATAGAGTCGTTCTTGGAGATGGAATAATTTATCTATCTAAAACTTTTGAAAAACTTGGTGGTGGATATCTAAATAAAATTGAGATAAAAAATTCAAAAGATAAAAGAAAATCTGCTGAAATTGGAGAAACTTTAATTTTGAAAGATGTTCCAAGAGGAAGTAAGTATGTGTTTAAAAGTTTTGCTAAAGAGGTAAATGATAATATAGAAACTAAACTTAAAAAGCAAGATCAAAAATTTGGAATTAAAGCTAAATTTTTTGCTGAACTTGGAAAAAATCCATATATTATTTTAGAAGCTATTAATAGCAATGGAAAAAGTATAATAGTTGAAAAATATGGAGAAAATATAGTAGAAA
>JAUNAY010000014.1 GCA_030527385.1 Fusobacterium sp.
TTCTACTTTTTTATCATCAAATACTGAATCTGAAAAAATATGTTCTAAAGTTATATCATTCTTTTTTAAAAATTTCTCATCTATATCTCTATTTATTACATACTTATTCATAGAGTTAATATTTGGTTCTTTAAAAACCATTTGATAAGTTGAACTTGTAAACATTCCTAATACAAACAAAGATAGAGAAAAAAATCCTCTTCTTTTATTTTTCTTTTTTTCCTCTTCTAATAAAGTTTTGTATATATTGGCTCTTACTCTCTCTTTAGGCGTCATATTAATTTCCTCCCATATCTCTGATAGCTTTATAATATACTGATTTTACTGTGGATATATTCATAGCTTTCATCTCAGCTATTTCTTTTAACTTATATCCATAAATATCTTTTAATACTACTATCTCTCTTTCTTCTAAAGATAGTTCTTTTAATTTTTCTTCTAAAATAATAGGTGTATCTATATCTGAGTTGCACTCTAAAGCTAAAATCTCTTCATTTATGTCTAATTCTACTTTCCTTTTCCTAAAAAAATCATATATCTTGTTAATTGCTATTTTGTATATCCAAGTATAAATATTACTGTCAGCTCTAAATTTTTTCAAATTCTTATAAACACTCATAAAGACCTCCTGAGATATATCCTCGGCATCTTCAGGATTCTTTACGACACCTAATATTTTGTAATATATCCTATCGAAATACTGCTCAAAAATCTCATCAAAGTCCATATTTTTATTATCCCTCACAAAGTTTTTATATTAATTAGACGTTATCTTTTTTTAAAAAGTTTAGATTTAATAATTTTTTTTACTATTAATCTTTATACTGCCACTTATACCAAAATTTTTACCCTCTATATCTATAACTGTATCATCTTGAAGATTTATAATTTTAGATGTAGTCATAGCTCTTTCTGAAAAACTTCTTCCTGAATTTCTATCATCTCTATCTCTATAACTAAAATCCATAATTCCACTTATTATTGGTGTCTCTTGATATGTCATTCTATATTCCCCAGGTTCTAAATAGTACGGAACTCCTGAATCCAAAATAACATTTTTTATTCTTACTGAACGAACTTGATTTCGATTATAATTAACTACAAGTTGTTTTCTACCTTCTATTTTTGTCAAAGAAACATCTTTACTACTTTTTATAGATGCACAACTTGAAAATAAAACTATAAATATTAAATTAATTATCCATATCCTCTTTATTTTTTTCATTTTTAATTTCGTCCTCCATTATCATTTTTTTCAATTCTACCAATATTTCAGACTCTTTTACTTTTTTAACTATCTCACCTTTCTTAAAAAGTACTCCCTCTCCTTTTCCACCTGCTACACCATAATCTGCTTCTCTTGCTTCTCCAGGACCATTTACTACACAACCCATTACAGCTATCTTTATTTTACGTTTTTCTCCTTCAAATTCCTTTTCTACCTTTTTAGCTAGTCCTATTAAATCTATTTCTGTTCTTCCACAAGTTGGACAAGATATTATTTCTACACCTGTTTCTACTAGTCCTAGAACCTTTAAAATCTCTTTTGCTACTTTTATTTCTTCCACAGGATTTTCAGTAAGTGAAACTCTTATAGTATCTCCTATTCCATCTACAAGAAGTGATCCTATTCCAATAGCTGATTTTACAGTTCCTTGAAAAGCTGTTCCTGCTTCCGTAACTCCAAGATGTAGTGGATAATCTACAAGTTCACTTATTTTTCTGTAAGCTTCTACCATCATTTTTACATTACTTGCTTTTAAAGATATTACAATATCGTGGAAATCATATTTTTCTAAAAGATTTATATGATACATTGCACTTTCAACCATTCCCTCTGAAGTTGGTTTACCATATTTTTTTAATATCTCTTTTTCTATTGATCCAGAGTTTACTCCTATTCTTATAGGAATTTTCTTTTCTTTTGCCATTTTTACTACTTTTTCTACATTTTCATCAGATCCAATATTTCCAGGATTTATTCTCAATTTATCTATTCCGTTTTCCATAGCCAGTAAAGCAAGTTTATAATCAAAATGAATATCTGCTACTAAAGGAATCGAAACTCTCTTTTTTATCTCTTTTATAGCATTTGCAGCTTCTATATTGTTTATTGTCATCCTAACCAATTCACAACCAGCTTTTTCTAATTCTTTAATCTGTGCTACTGTTTTTTCTACATCACTAGTAGTAGTATTTGTCATAGATTGAATTATGACTTTATTTCCTCCCCCAATTATTAAATTACCTACTTTTACCTCTCTTGTTTTTTTCAATATTTTCATCTCCTTAACAAAAAAATCCTGTAATAACAGGACTTTTTTATAATTTTTTATTTTTTTCCAAGAAGAGCCATTGGATTTTGTGTTCTTCCATTTTTTCTAATTTCAAAATGCAGATGAGGTCCTGTTACTCTTCCTGACATTCCAGTTTTTCCTATTAATTCTCCCTTGTCAACATTTTGCCCTACTTTTACTCCTATCTTTTCAAGATGAGCATATCTAGTTTCATATCCTGAAGAGTGTTTTACTATTATTATTTTCCCATAACCACTCATATATCCAGCAAAACTAACTCTTCCACTTTGAGCTGCACGAAGTGGAACATATCTTGCCTTTAAATCTACTCCAGAATGAAATATATATCTTTTTAAAACAGGGTGAAATCTACTTCCGTATGGACTATTTACTCCTCTATATTCAACTGGAAACTTAAATCCTGCTGTGGCTACAACTGTTTTTTTCTTGCTTACACTAGTTTTCTTTGCAACACTTCTATTCAAAGCTTTTAAATCTGGATTTTTTAAAAATATACTCTGTCCAATTTTTAAACTCTTTTCATCTACATCGTTATATGCCAAAATATCATCTACTTTTACTTTAAATTTAGATGATATTTTATATAGAGAATCTCCCTTTTCAACTTTATAAAAAATTCCATTTTCTGATACAACTGTTAATTTCTGTCCAATTTTTAAATTCTTAACAGATATATTTGGATTATTTGCAAGAAGCATATCCATACTCATTCCATTAATAGTAGCAATTTCAGAAATTGTATCTCCCTCTTTTACTACATACTCTCTCTTTTCTGGAAATTTTTTCTCCTCTTCAACTGGTTTTACTTCCTGTGGTTTTTCAGTAGTAACTAGCTCAGTCGAACTTTCTGTAATTTCTGTATTAGTTTCCTCTGTTCCCTCTTTTGCTATTTGATTTTCTAACTCAGTAGATTTTTGTATATCTGTGAAATTATATTCTTTTTCAAATTTGTAAAAGTTATCTGCAAGTACAGAAACTCCACCATTTTCTTCATTTGTTTCTTCATAATAATCTGTAAATTTCTTTAAGTCAACTACTTCTTCCTTAAAAGGGTTAAGTATCTCTATTCCAAAGTAAAAAGCAACTGATAGAAATATAAAAATTTTTAACTTAGATTTCATCTTTACCTCTCTTGTCCCCTTTGCCATATAATTCTAAGAGCTTATCGTTACTTTCAGTACTTTTTATTGTATCTATAAATTTTCTTGAGGCAGTTGCTTTATCAAATTGTGCTAAATACCTTCTTATACTCCAAATACTTTCTAGCTTTCTTTTTGAAATTAAAAGCTCTTCTTTTCTTGTACCAGAACGTTGAATATCTATTGCTGGAAATATTCTTAGTTCTGCTAAATTTCTATCCAAATGTATATCACAGTTTCCAGTAGATTTAAACTCTTCATATATTATGTCGTCCATCTTACTTCCAGTATCTACAAGAACTGTTGCTATTATTGTAAGACTTCCCCCTCTTCTAATATTTCTAGCCGTTCCAAAAAAGTTTTTTGGATAATAAAGTGCTGTTGGATCTATTCCTCCAGATATAAGCTTTCCACTTGAAGGAATCACTATATTATAAGCTCTTGCCAATCTTGTTAGTGAATCCATAAGAATAACAACATCTTCTCCATTTTCAACTTTTCTCTTAGCTTTCTCAAGTATTGTCTCTGTAACTTTAATATGATTTTTAGGATCTTCATCAAATGTAGAAGCAAAAACTTTAGCTCCTATTACATTTTCTTTTATATCAGTTACTTCTTCTGGTCTCTCATCTATTAAAAGAATCCATACTTCTACATCTTTTGCATTTTCTAACAAAGAATTAGCTATACTACTAATCAACATTGTTTTTCCTGCTTTTGGTGGAGCTATAATCAAAGCTCTTTGTCCTCTTCCAATTGGGGCAATCAAATCTATTATTCTTCCAGATATATTATCTTTCTTAGTTTCTAAAACAAATCTTTCTGTTGGATAAGCTGGAATTAACTCTTCAAAAGGAATCCTCGCTTCAGCTTCCTCTAAACTTCCATTATTTACTAATAAAATTCTTCTTATTCCACAGCTTCTATCATCTTCGCCGTTTTCTTTAACCTCTCCAACTATTTTATCATCTGTTCTTAACTTAAATCTTTTTATTTGAGAAGCTGAAACATAGATATCTTTTCCTTCACTTGTATTTCTTAAAAATCCATATCCATCTCCAAGAACTTCTAAAGTCCCCCAAACTATCAGCATTCCTTCTCTTTCGTGGATATAATCCCCTATCATATTTTTTAAATCAGCTTTTTTCATTCCAGATTTATATACTATCCCCAACTGTTTTGCTATCTCCTGAAGTTCCTTCAAGAGAAACTCATCTAGCTTTTCTATATCCACCAATATCACTTCCTATTCTACAATATCACCATATAAAGTCCAAGTTTTACAATCATTAATTTTTACATTTACAAAAGTTCCCTCTAAAGTCTTATCCCCTCTAAATAGAACTATTTTATTAGTAGATGTTCTTCCTGTTAAAACCTCTTTATTCTTTTTGCTCTCTCCCTCTACTAATACTCTTACTATTTTACCTTTGTAACTTTCACTCTCTGCTAAAGAGCATTGATTTTGTACTTCTATTAATCTTTGAAGTCTATCTTTTTTTATCTCTGGATCAATTTGATTGTCCATAGTTGCAGCTTTTGTTCCTCTTCTTATAGAGTACATAAACATAAATGAATTTTCAAATTGTATCTTTCTTACAACATCTAAAGTATCTAAGAAATCTTCTTCTGTTTCTCCAGGGAATCCAACAATAATATCAGCTGTTAAAGCCACTCCTGATATTCTTTCTTTTATTTTATTTGCTAAATCTATATATTGCTCTTTACTATATCCTCTATTCATCATTTTCAATACTCTAGTAGATCCTGATTGTAATGGAAGATGTAAAGATCTAGCTATTTTTTCATTTTTAGCTATTACATCTATAACTTCATCTGTAAAATCTCTAGGATGTGGAGAAACAAATCTAACTATAAAATCTCCCTCAACTTTACAAATTTCTTCTAATAATTTTGCAAAATTATCTCCATTTTTAAATTCTTTTCCATATGAGTTGACATTTTGTCCAAGTAATATAATTTCTTTATATCCTTTTTCTACATATTGTTTTACATCGTGGATTATCTCATTAAGTGGTACTGATCTTTCTCTTCCTCTTACATATGGTACGATACAGTATGAACAAAAATTGTTACACCCATAAGTTATCGAAATAGAAGCTGTTTTTTTAGAATCAAATTCTGCATCTAATCTTGGCGGTAAATCATCTTCACAATCAGTATATACAATATGTTTTGATGTTTTATGTTCTATATTATCCATAGCCTGAGGAATTCTTCCTATATTTTGGTTTCCCATAATTATATCTATATATGGAAATTTCTTTAATAACTCTTTTCCTTGCTCTTGTGCAAAGCAACCAGTTACACCTATGATAGTTCCTCTTTGTTCTCTTATATGTTTCAATTCTCCAAGTTTACCATATATTTGAGTTGCTGCTCCCTCTCTTACTGTACAAGTATTAAGAAAAGCTACATCTGTTTCATCTATATTTTCAGTTATTTCATATCCTAAATTTTGAAATATCTTTTTTATTTTTGCACTTTCATTTACATTCATTTGACAACCATAAGTTATGATTGAAGCTTTTTTCACTATTTACCTCCTAATTTTATTACTAATTTTGTATATTTTTATATATTAACGCTAAATTATAAAAACAATACCTCATTTTTTATTATAACAATTTTTCAACTCTTTTACAAACAATATTATTAAAAAATTTTATAATATTAAGTTATTGTCAATATTTATAGAATCTCATACTTTTTTGTCAAGAGTATGTCAAAAGAAAAAGGCTCTAGCCTAAACTAGAACCTTTTAAAATCAATTCTTAATATATTAAAATTAAAGAGTTAAAATTTTTACATCATCTGCAACTTTTAATTCAGTTCCAGTAGATGCTTTTATATCCTCTATTGAAGAATAAGGACTTACTTCTGTAATTATTAATCCTTCTGGAGTTACTTTAATAACACCTTTTTCAGTGATAATTAAGTCAACTGCACCAACAGCTGTTAGTGGAAGAGTACATTCATCAAGAATTTTTATTGCTCCTTTAGATGTATGTTCCATAGCAACAATAACTTCTTTTGCTCCAACAACTAGATCCATAGCTCCACCCATTCCTGGAACCATTTTTCCTGGTACCATCCAGTTTGCTAAGTTTCCTTTTTTATCAACTTGAAGAGCTCCTAGAACAGTAGCGTCTACGTGTCCTCCTCTGATAATTCCAAATGAAGTAGCTGAATCAAAGAATTGTGCTCCTGGAAGAACAGTTACAAATCCTCCTCCAGCATTTGTCATATCTTTATCTTCTTTTCCAGCTTCTGGAGCAGGTCCTACTCCGATTATTCCATTTTCTGATTGGAATACTACGTCCATTCCTTCAGGCACATAGTTAGCTACTAATGTAGGTAATCCTATTCCTAAGTTTACTACATATCCATCTCTAAACTCTTGTGCTACTCTTTTTGCTATATATTCTCTTACTGTTTTTTTATCTAATTCCATTTATTTCACCTCTCCTATTTTACTATGTAGTCTACGAATATTCTTGATGTCATTACGTGATCTGGATCAATTTCTCCTGCTTTTACAAGTTTTTCAGCAAAAACTATAACTGTATCTGCAGCAGTTGCCATCATAGGGTTAAAGTTTTTAGTAGTTTTAGCATAAATTACGTTTCCTAATTCGTCTACTATTGAACCATTAATTAGAGCTACATCTGCTTTTAGAGGTTTTTCTAATAGATATTGTTTTCCATCTACTGTTATAACTTCTTTTCCTTCTTGTACTATTGTTCCTACTCCAGTAGGTGTAAGGAATCCTCCTAGTCCAAATCCTCCACATCTAATTCTTTCTGCTAGAGTTCCTTGTGGAACTAGTTCTACTTCCATTTCTCCAGTATGCATTCTTCTACCAGTTTCAGGGTTTGTTCCGATATGAGTAGCAATTACTTTTTTTACTTGATTGTTTACAACTAATCTTCCTATTCCTCTATCAGGGTATCCAGTATCATTTCCAATAACTGTAAGATCTTTTACTCCTTTTTCTATTAGTGCATCGATTATTTTTTCAGGAGTTCCAACACCTAAGAATCCTCCAATAAAAACTGTCATTCCATCTTTTACATGAGATACAGCTTCTTCCATTGTAACTAATTTGTTTTTCATTTTGCCCTCCTACCACTTATTTTATTTAAATATTTCTCCTGCTTCTTTATACCACAGAAGTAAATCTAAGCTGTCCATTGGTATATTTACATATTCACAATAAGCTTTCATTCTTTCTTCAATCTCTAAATATAATTTAGGAGTTAAAGATTTAGGAACCTCTCCTATTACTTCTAATTTTACTAAATTTTTTAAAATATGTCTATCTAAAATAGCAATTTCTTTACCAAAGCCAACATTTCTCAAAAAGTGCCCAGCTTCTTTATATGCCATTCCTTTTATATTCTTTACAATCCACTCTCTTCTTGCTTTTACAGTAGAGATTGAACTAAAAAAATCTTTAGTAATTATCTGTCCCTTTTCATTTTTCATCTGCTCTCTTAAAGCAACCAAATACTTTGCTTTATTATTTTTAAATCTTACAATATTAAGATATTCCACCATCTCTTCTGCACTACCATTAAAAAGCAATCCATTATCTCTTAGAGTTGTAATTGCTTTCCAAGCATTTACAGCTTTTGATTGTGGAGTAAGGATACAGAAAGAAAGTTCTGTATGAATATCCTCATTGCTCCCTTTCTCCCATATCTCTTTAAACTCTTTTAATCTTTTTTCTATATCTTTTTGTTTAGCTTTATATATTTGTTCTATTTCATAGAAATATTCATTTTTTTTATACTCTTCTTTTTTCATAATCTACCTAATATTTTACTCTTAATAAAATTTTATTAGAATAGTAAGAATCCTGCTGAAATAACAAAACCAGAACAAATTAATACTATTAAGCAATATCCCATAATATCTTTAGCACCTAATCCTGCAATTCCTAATGCTGGTAATGCCCAGAATGGTTGAATCATATTTGTCCAAGCATCTCCCCAAGCAATAGCCATAGCTGATTTAGCAGCACTTACTCCAATTTTTAATCCTGCTGGCATAACAATAGGTGCTTGTACTGCCCATTGTCCTCCTCCAGAAGGAACAAAGAAGTTTACTAATCCTGCACTCCAGAATGAGAAGATTGGGAATGTAGTTGGTGTAGAAATATTAACGAAGAAGTTTGACATCAATATTGCTAATGATACTCCATCAGCATTTGTTCCAGTCATAATTCCCATAATTCCTGCATAGAATGGGAATTGTAGAAGAATTCCTGAAGCACCTTTAGTTGCTTCTCCAAAAGCATCTATAAACTTTCTTGGAGTTCCGTGAAGGATAATTCCTGTAAATAGGAATATAAAGTTTACTAGGTTAAGATTTAAGTTAAATCCTTTAGTGATGAAGTATTGAATTATATATGCCCAACCCATTACTCCTAAAATAATTGAAACAACTTTACTGTTTTCAATTTTTTCAGCTGGTGTCATATTACTTCTATCAATTGGTATTTCTTCCATTTCAGCTAGTAATTTTGGATCAACTGTAACTACTTCATCATCAGCTGGATACATAGCTCTATTTAATAAAGGAAGCATAATTAATAATCCACAAATTATAAATATATTCATAGGTGAAAATAGTGTTTCACTTGTTGGAATATTAGCTGTAATTGCTCCAGCTGTTTGTTTTGCTAATGCTGCTGGATTATCACTTGCTACTTGTAGAGGAATTGATCCTGAAAGTCCTCCGTGCCACACTAAGAATCCTGTATATGCTGAAGCTATAAGAAGTCTATAATCTACTCCTTTTACTTTTTTAGCTATTTCTTTTGCAAAAATTGCTCCAATAACTAGTCCAAATCCCCAGTTTAAGATACAAGCTACTGTTGATACTATTGTTACTACAACAATTGCTTGTCTTGGAGTTGACAATTTTGAAGCCATACTAGATAGTAAGTTTTTAAATACTTTCGAACTTGCCATTGTATGTCCTGTTACCAATACTAGTGCCATTTGCATTGAGAAAGCTAATAAAGACCAAAATCCTTTTGTCCAATGTCCTATGATTGCCATTGGAGTTTGTTTAGTAAATACCATTGTTCCTATAAATACTATAAAAGTTAACAATGCACAGAAAATATAAGGATCTGGCAAGTACTTTTGCATTATAGAAACACAAAATGAAGTAAATCTTTTAAATGCGTTTGAGTTATTTTTTGTACTCATTGTTCCTCCCTAAAATTTTAAATAAAATTTATAAATATTTTTTAAATATATTTTCACATATTTCTAGTATATACTTTAGAGAATATAAAGTCAACACTTGAATACCAAAATACTTTCTTTTTGTTTAATTAATAACCAATTTAGATCAGATTTCTTCTATATATTCATCATTGTATTTATCACAATTATTTTTATATAGATCTCCATTAATTTTTTCTAACTCAAACCAAAAGTTTATTATATTTTTCTCTGTAATATACACACCTAAAGCACTTTTATGTTTTTCTAAGATTCCACGTACAATGGCTAATCCTAAGCCGTGCCCATCTCTATCCCTTGCTTTATCCACTCTATAAAAAGGTGTCCAAATATTCTCTAAATCATCTTCTGATAAGTTTTCACTCTCATTACTAATTATCACTCTATATTTATCTTGCTGATCTTCAACTTTTATAGTTATATCTCTATCTCCAGTAGAATATTTAAGAGCATTTACTACTAGATTTTCTAGCACTCTATCTATATATTTTTCATCACAATAAACAAATACATCTTTATCACCAATATATTTAATCTTTTTATCTTTAGTTATATATTTGTCTATAATATCTTTTATCATTTGATAAAGATTTACCTCTTCTTTTTGTATTTTAAAATATCCAGATTCCATTTGAGTTATCAGCAATAATTCTTTTACAAGAGAATCCATTTTCAAGCTTTCTTCAACTATTATCTCGCAATAAAAATTCCTATCCTCTTCTGTCTCAGCTATATTTTCCATCAATCCTTGAGCATATCCTTGAATAATAGCTATTGGCGTTTTTAATTCGTGACTAACACTAGCTATAAACTCTTTTCTAAGATTTTCCAATCTTTTTTCATTTTCTATCTCTTCCATCAATTTTCTATTGACTTTATTGATCTCATCGATATTTTTTTCAAGAGTTCCACCCATTTTATTAATAGCATATCCTAATTCTCCAATCTCATCTCTACTTTCTTTTTCAAATTTCACATTAAAATCTAAAAGAGATATTCTCTGTGTAATCTCTTTTAATTCTAGTATTGGATCTGTCATCTTTTTAGAAAATATAAAAGACATTGAAGAACCAATAATTAAAGCTAGCATTATTATTAATAGATGATAACGAGTTGATATTTCAAGTCCCTCTTGAATAAAACTAAGAGGTGTTATAATCTCAATATACCTGTCTTTCATATATGGCATAAATAAAATTAAAACTTTTCCTCTATAATCAAGAAGTGTCATTTCCTTAAAAACATATTCATTTTTTGCTAATTGTGTTACTATCTCCTCTATCTCTTCTCTAGGCACTACTGCCTCTGATTCTAATTTATACAATTCATCTGTCTTTTTTATTAAAATAGCTACGTTTGAGTGCATCTCTAAATTTTGAAAATCTATAACATATTTAGGATCAATTAAGATATGCCCTAATTCCACTAATTTTTCTTTTTTATTTTTTATATAAAATTTTTCTAAATATATTGTATTAGTTACCATCAATCCAAATATAATCATCAATACTACACTAAACATAAGGAAAAATATTTTCCATCTTATCTTCATTTGTCACCTTCAAATTTATATCCAAATCCTCTCACAGTTTGGATATATTCATCTCCTATTTTTTTTCTAAGTCTTTTGATGTGTGTATCCACAGTCCTAGAATCTCCATAATAATCCCAGCCCCATACATAGTTTAAAATTGCCTCTCTTGAAAGAGCTAATCCCTTATTTTCTATAAAATAATAAAGAAGATCATACTCTTTAGGTGTTAATTCTAATACAATATTTTTTAATCTTACCTCTCTTTTTGATGTATCTATAACTAAATCTCCAAATTGTAGACAAGCTTTATCAGCAATTTTTCCATCTCTTCTAAGTAAAACTTTTACTTTTGCCACTAAAAGTTTAGGATTAAAAGGTTTTACCATATACTCATCTGTTTCAAGTTCAAATCCAAAAAGTTGATCACTTTCATCTGCTCTTGCTGTTAGCATTATTATTGGCACTTGCGAATCCTCTCTTATTTTTCTACATACACTCCAACCATCTATTTTTGGCATCATAATATCAAGTATTACCACATCATAATTTGACTTATAAAAAAGTTCTAATCCTTTTTCTCCATCTCCAGCTTCATCAACACTATATCCTTCACGAACTAGATAATCTTTTATAAGTTTTCTAATTTTCCATTCATCATCAATTACTAATATTTTTTTCATAAATTCCCCCATTAAAGTTATTTAATCATCTTATTCAAAGTATACAAAAGATCTGTAATAACCTTGTCCTCTTCTCCTTCTCTAATACCTTTAACAATACAATTTTTTATATGATTTTCAAGTATTTTTTTAGAAAGTCCGTCCAACTCACCTTTTACATTGGAAATCTCATTAAGCACG
This sequence comes from Fusobacterium sp., assembly GCA_030527385.1. Taxonomy (GTDB): domain Bacteria; phylum Fusobacteriota; class Fusobacteriia; order Fusobacteriales; family Fusobacteriaceae; genus Fusobacterium_A. The sequence goes on from JAUNAY010000014.1 coordinate 12,133, forward strand.
TCATTACAGTGTTCAGCCTCAACCAAATTTTTAATCTTACCTACCTGTACTTCTATTTTTCGAACTATTTCTGGGAATTCCTCTTTTATTTTTTTGTTGCTTTTATCTATCATCTTATTTAAAGTTGCTACTAACTCTGTAATAGTATTATTTTCTTCTCCTGCTTTGATGTCGTTAACTACACAATTTCTAATATGTGATTCTAATATCAATTTTGCTACTCCATTGAGAGCAGATTTAACAGAAGATATTTGATTTAATACTTCATCACAATTTACTCTGTTATTTAGCATCTTTCCAATTCCACGTATTTGTCCCTCTATACGATTTATCCTCGAATCTAATTTTTTCTTAAAATCAGAACAACTTTTATTTATACAACCTTTTCCTGTGCAAGCTTTTTTTAATTTTTCCATCTATACTTCCACCTCAACTGTCACTTTTTAAAATTTCTCAATCTTAAAGCATTCGAAACTACTGATACTGAACTCATTGCCATAGCTCCTCCTGCTATCATCGGGCTTAATAGATGTCCAGTAAATGGATATAATACCCCTCCTGCCACTGGTATTCCCAAACTATTATATATAAATGCCCAAAATAGATTTTGTTTTATATTTTTCATCGTTGCATCACTAAGCTCCATTGCTACAATAACATCTTTTAAAGTTTTTTTCATAAGAACTATATCAGCACTTTCCATAGCTATATCTGTTCCCCCACCTATAGCTATACCTATATTTGCTTGTACTAATGCAGGAGAGTCATTTATTCCATCTCCAACCATTGCCACATTTTTTCCTTGTTCTTGAAGTTCCTTTACTTTTAAATATTTATCCTCTGGAGTTACCTCTGCAAATATAATATCAATCCCAACCTGTTTTCCAACTGCTTCAGCTGTAATCTTATTATCTCCTGTGATCATTCCAATTGTATATCCACGTTTTTTTAATTCTTTTATTGCTTCAATAGACTCTTTTTTTACAGTGTCAGCAACTGCTATAATTCCTACAAATTTATTATCTATACCCACATACATAGGAGTTTTTCCCTGTAAAGCGAGTTCATTTAGTTCTTTTTCTAAAGTTACTTCTATACCTTTACTTTTCATAAGCTTAATATTCCCAATAAGAACCTCTTTTCCCTCTATCTTTCCATAAACTCCCTGTCCTGTAATAGATATAAAATCTTGTACAGAAAGAAGTTTTATTTCTTTTTCTTTTGCTTCTTCTACTATTGCTTCTCCTAAAGAATGTTCTGAATGTAATTCTAATGATGCTCCCATTTGTAAAATATAATCTTTATCTTGATTTTCAATTACTATAATATCTGTTACTCTAGGTTTTCCCTCTGTTATTGTTCCAGTCTTATCAAAAACAACTGTATCAACCTTATGTGCTTTTTCTAAAGCTTCACCAGATTTTATAAGTATTCCTAGTTCTGCTCCTCTTCCTGTTCCTACCATAATTGCTGTTGGAGTTGCAAGCCCCAAAGAGCAAGGACAAGCTATTACCATCACAGATATAAATATTGTAAGAGCAAATATTGCTGGTGTATTATTTATTTCAACTATTCCTTTACTTCCTATATAATACCAAACTATTCCAGATATAGTTGCAATTAGCATAACAATAGGAACAAAATATGCTGATATTTTATCTGCAATTTTTGCAATTGGAGCTTTTGATCCTTGAGCATTTTCAACCAATTTAATAATTTTAGATATTACTGTATCTTTTCCTACTGCTGTTGCTTTTATCTTTAAACTACCATTTTTATTTATACTTGCTCCAAAAACTTTGTCTCCAGCTACTTTATCTACTGGAATACTTTCTCCAGTAAGCATTGATTCATCTATTGAGCTTTCTCCATCAATTACTTCTCCATCTACTGGAATACTCTCTCCAGGCTTAACTAAAAGTATATCCCCTTTTTCAACCTCTTCAATATCCACTTGAATTATCTCTTCTTCTCTTATCAAATTTGCTTTTTTGCTTTTTAAACTCATCAATTTTTTTATAGCTTCTGAAGTTTTTCCTTTGCTTATTCCCTCCATATGCTTTCCTAAAAGTATTAAAGCCAAAATAACCACTGCTGATTCAAAATATAAAGAGTGAACATAATGATAATCTCCCTCCATAATTTTAAATGTACCATATACACTATATATTAAAGCTGATCCTGTTCCAGTGGCTATAAGTGAGTCCATACTTGGGCTTTTCATAAAAAATTGTTTTATCCCAACTATATAAAATCTTCTTCCTATATATATCACAGGCACAGCTAATATTAGCTGAATCAAAGCATAATTTAATGGATTAAATTCTGGTGAAATAAGTTTAGGAACTGGTAACCCTATCATTGTCCCCATTGAAATATAAAAAATAATAGCAGAAAAAAATATCGCCACTTTAAATTCAACAAACTCTCTTTTTAACTGTTCTTCTTTTTCCTTATCTTTGATACTTTCTGCAATCTCATTATGTTTTGTTCCTTTGTATCCCAATTTTTCTATTTTTTGAAGAATTTCTGAAAGTTTTATTTTTTCTGAATCATAAACAATTTTTCCTCTGCTATTAGCCAAGTTTACAACTATTGATTTTACACCATCTAATTTTGAGATTTTTCTTTCTATCTTACTCACACACATTTGGCAACTTATTCCATCTATGTCTAACTCTACCTCTTTTAAATCTTCAATCTCTTCTATTTCATATCCTAATTTTTTAACCGTTGAGATTATAGTATCCTCTTTTAAAATATTTTCATCATATTCTATTGTTAATTTTTCAGTAGATAAGTTTACTGTTGCTTCCTCTGTTCCCTCAAGTTTTTTTAATTTTCTTTCTATCTTACTTACACAAACTTGGCAGCTTACGCCACCAAGTTGATATTGTTTTTTCATTAGTCTAGTACCTCATATCCTAAGACATCATATCCAGCATCGTCTAATGCTTCAACTATCTTTCCAAAATCATAGTTTTCTGGCATATCTACAAGAGCCTCTCCTATCTTTACATCTATTACTTCTAAATCTCCTAATTCAACCAATGCTTCTTTAACGTGAGCCACACATTTTTGACAACCCATTCCATCTACTTTTATTATATGTTTCATACTATCTTCCTCCTTTAGTTTTATAGGGTATACCCCTATAAAAAGAATACTCTATTTAATTATAAAAGTCAATAAATTTATATAGTTTTTTCTATATACCCCTATAAAGCAAACAAATATTTGTTTTATTAACTATTATAAATAAAACTAAAAGAAAAAATGCCAAAAAGAAAAATCTTTTCAGCATTTTCATAGGGTATATTATTTTTTCAAACTCATCTCTTTAGATTTTTTTATAGTATCAGTTACAGCTTTTATTATTGCTCCTCTAAAGCCATTTTCTTCTAAAGTTTTTACTCCTTCAATAGTTGTTCCACCAGGAGAGCATACATTGTCTTTTAATTCTCCAGGGTGTTTTCCACTTTCAAGGAACATCTTTCCAGCTCCTATTAAAGTTTGTCCTATCAATTTGTAAGCTGCTGATCTTGGAAGTCCTTCTAATACTACTGCATCAGCAAGTGCTTCTATAAACATAAACATAAATGCTGGTGATGATCCAGACGCTCCTATTACAGCATCAAAAAGTTCTTCTTTTATTTCTACTGCCATTCCAATTTTTTCAAATAACTCTTTAAAATATGCTTTTTCTTCCTCTTCAATATTTTCATTAAAGCTATATGCTATGCACCCCTCTTGAACCATTAAAGGTAGATTTGGCATTGTTCTAATTATTTTACTATTTCTATTTTCTGTTTCCTCTAAAATGTCTTCCATAGTTATTCCAGGAGCCATAGCAATAAGAACCTTTGTACTGTTGATATTTTCTTTTATTTCATCAAGTACGTCCATATACACATTTGGTTTTACTGCTAAGAAAATAATATCACACTCTTCAGCTATCGCAATTTCACTATCTAGCGATTTTACTCCATATTTTTTTTCTATTTCTTTTCCTT
>JAUNAY010000233.1 GCA_030527385.1 Fusobacterium sp.
ATCATATATCTCTGGAGATACATTCAAAATATCTAAAATATTATCTAAAAAGGTAAGGCTAATTATTGATATAAAAATAGAAAGAATAAGTCCTAATAGTAAAGATCCTGCTATTGTTTTTCTAATTTTTTTCTCGTCTTTTCTTCCAAATTGTTGTGCCACAACGATAGAAAATCCATTTGTCATTCCAGATAAAAATCCTATTAAAAGTGTGCTTATAGATGTAGTAGCTCCTACTCCTGCTAAAGATGTCTCCCCCAAAGTACTTCCTACTATTCTTGTATCAGCTAAGCTATAAAAAAGTTGAAAAATATTTCCAAAACAAACAGGTAAAGCAAATTTTAGCATCTGTTTTGTCGGATTTCCAGTTGTTAAATCTATCATCATCTCTCCTTATAAATGTTTTTTATTAAAAAAATTAACACCCAGCATAAAACTAGGTGTTTTAAAACTTAAATATCAATGAAAAGATATAAATACCCCGTAGGGTGTGAGGTTGCTATCTGTTTTTATACAACCACCAACCAATAATAAATAAAGCAATTAAAATGCCACCATTGATTGAATGTTGATTGTAATACACATTGATAGTACCTCCACTTATTGTTTATAACTGCTCGGTCAAGAGCAGAATAAAAGCCCCAATAAATAATATTAGGGCTTATATCCTGACCTTTTATTTTTTATAAACAATAAGTAGCTACACACATAAAGATATTATATATCTTTTCAATTTCATTATACCATTTTTTATAAAAAAATCAATAAATATATAAAATTTTATTAAATAATAAATCCACTAGCTACTACTTTTCTATCACTATCATAGAAAACAACCCCTTGTCCTGGAGTAACTGCTCTAACCTTTTCATCAAGGAACTGAACTTTTAAATTTCCATTAGATAAAAGAGAAAGTTTGCATCTATGAAGTTGATCTCTTGAACGTGTTTTTGCAAAGCATTCTAAACCATCAAGCTCTTCAATCTTATTAACAGAGATAAGATTGATCTTTTCAGCTGTTAAACTTTCTTTAAATAACATATCATTGCTACCAACTACAACACAGTTTCTTTTAGAATCAAGTTCTACAACATAAAGAGGCTTTTCAAGGGCAATTCCAAGTCCTTTTCTTTGCCCAATAGTATAAAATGATAACCCCTTGTGTTTTCCTAAAACTTTTCCATCTGTATCAACGATATTTCCAGATTTACCTGCTTTTCCCTTAGTATATTCCATTAAAAACTCTTTTAATTTTCCATCTTCAACAAAGCATATTTCCTGAGAATCTTTTTTTGCATAAACTCTTACACCTAAAAGTTCAGCAAGTTCTCTAACTTTAGATTTTTCTAAATCTCCAATAGGGAATTTTAAAAATTTTAAATTTTCTTTATTCATTTGAGAAAGGAAGTAAACTTGATCTTTACTGATGTCATCTCCCATAGAAAGAACCCCATCTTTAAGTTGAGTATAATGACCAGTAGCCATAAAATCTGCACCTTTAGAACGAGCAAAATCAATCAATTTTCCAAGCTTGATATATTTATTACATATCATACAAGGGTTTGGAGTTTTTCCGTGTAGATACTCATTTACAAAGTAATCTATAACTTTCTCTTTAAAATCTTTTGTTACATCAAGTAGATAAAAAGGAATCCCTAAATCATCACACACTTTTTTTGCATCTTCATCTTCTGGGTGACAAGTTCTCATAGTAACTCCGATAACATTATATCCCTGTTTTTTTAAGAGATATGCCACAGTAGAACTGTCTACTCCACCACTCATAGCCACAGCTATGGTAATATTTTTGTTGTTTTCATCATATTCAAGGTATTTTGAAAACTCATTGTTAATATTATTCATAACAAACCACCTTTCATATTAAAATAAAGTTTTATCTAAAAACAATCTTATTTAGAGAATGGAATAAAGTTATTATTCCAAAAATAAAAATTATTAACCCTGAAGCTCTTGAAACCTTTATCAAATTTGCTTCAGTAATAGTTCTTCTCCAATGTGAAAGTAAATATGTT
>JAUNAY010000234.1 GCA_030527385.1 Fusobacterium sp.
ATATATAATATGGTTGAGGAAAGATTGATTTGTAATATCATTACCTTTTAACAGGTATTAAAGGAGGGTTCTATATGAATCTTGTATTAAGCAAAATTTTTGAAACTTCTGTACTAGTATCTCCTAAAAAGGCTACTCAACTTTGTACTATGATAGCTAAAAAAATTAAAAACGGTGATGAAGTAGTAATAGACTTCCACGGTATAAAAGCTACCACTTTAGCATTCTTATATATTTTATTTTCAAATGTAGTTAAAGAGTGTGGAAAAGACGTTAAAAAAGTTATTTCTGTTATAAATACTTCTAATGAATTAAGAGAAGAATTCAAATATTTTAAACAAAATTATAGAGATCTTTGTAATAAGTTTTCTAACTTAGATGCTGTATTAGCATAGATAAAATTGAATTCCTTTAGCCTTGGACTTTTCCAAGGCTATTTTTTATTGTATAATTAAAAACGGAATACATAGCATACATAAAGATATAAATCCCCCTACTGTAAATATAATTTACAATAGAGGGATTTTTTTAATCTACTTTTTCAATTTTTTGATCTTTATCTCTTTCTTTTAAAATATTGTCACAACTGAAAATAAAATCTGAATTATATCTTTGGTAAACAGTTGTTCCATCACCCCATACTCCAGCTAGTCCTTTTTGTCCAGCTCCAAATACAGGTTCTCTTGCTCCATCTATCTCTGGATTTACATATTTTACAAACCATCTTTCCAAACGCATTCTCATCTCTTGAAGTTTTGTTTTATTTTCTTCACTATCAATTAGGTTTACTCTTTCATCAGGATCATTTTTTAGATTATACAATTCGTGCGGACCAAATGGGTATCTATGAATATATTTCCATTCTTTATTTCTTATCATTCTAACTGGTCCATATTCATCATAAACAACTACATCATTTTCATTATTTTCCTTTCCAGTCTCTAATACATTACAAAAACTTTTTCCTGGAAGAGAAGTAGAAGAACTATATTCTACTCCAACATATTCTAAAATAGTAGGTAGTATATCATAATGACTGTATAAGCTTTCTAATACCTTTCCACTTGAAATATGATTTTTATGACTTACTATCATTGGAACTTTTACTGATGATTCATACATATTTAATGGTGATGTTCCATTTCCTTTTCCAAAAATTCCGTGATGTCCCATACTCATTCCATTATCACTTGTAAATATTATTAGGGTATCTTCTAATATTCCCAACTCTTCAAGTTTATCCATTACTTTTTTAACACCTAAGTCCACTCCTGTGATTGCTCCAAAGTATCCTCTTAGGATTGCTAGTCTTTCCTCTTCTGTTCCCTCAAAAGTTTCTCTTATTTTCCAAGGGTGATAATCTTCTCTTGGACAACTTTCAAATTTACAATCTTTATATAAATCCAAAAGTTCTTCTGGGTGATGTTCTGCTCCCCAAGGTGCGTGTGGTGCTGTATAGTGTAAGCTCAAATAAAATGGTGCAGCCTCTTTACTAGCTTTCTCTATAAATTCAATACCATAATCTGTTGTTGCCTCTGTTATATACTTAGGTTCTTTTGTTAATACTCCATCTTTATACATAGGTGCATTGTAATATGGTCCTCCACCTTTTTCGTGTACATACCATTCTTTAAAGCCTTGTTGTATCTCTGCACTATTTCCTAAATGCCATTTTCCACTTAGACAACAATTATATCCATTTTCAGAAAGCACTTTTACAAAAGTATCTTGCCCTTTTAAATACTCAACTGTATCTTTATGATGTTCATCTAACCAATCGTGTACTCCGTGTTGTGATGGAATTCTTCCTGTAAATATAGAGGCTCTTGCTGGTGAGCATACTGGTGATACACAGAAGAAGTTTTCAAATCTAACTCCATTTTCTGCAAGTTTATCTAAATTTGGAGAAATTACATCTTTATTTCCATAGCTTCCTAATGACCAATAACCTTGATCATCAGTTAAAATAAATATAATATTTGTCTTTTTTTTCATTATTATTCACCTT
>JAUNAY010000235.1 GCA_030527385.1 Fusobacterium sp.
TAAAGGAGTAGAAAATCTTTTTAATAAACTTGTGACTATAATTGAAAGTTATTCTAAAGAGGAGTTGCTAGGAATAGCTGTATCTGGAACTGGACAAATAGATGGAAGCATAGGAAAAGTTGTGGGAGGAAATGATATTATCCCTGGTTGGATAGGAACAAACTTAGTTGAAAGATTAGAGAATAGATTTAATATTCCAGCAGTTTTAGAAAATGATGTAAACTGTGCAGCACTTGGAGAGAAGTGGCTTGGAGCTGGAAGAGAGGAAAAAGATTTTATTTGTATAACAATAGGGACAGGTATTGGAGGAGGAATTGTTTTAAATAACAATATTTTTAGAGGAGATACTTGTGTAGCAGGTGAGTTTGGTCATATCCAAATAGTAAAAGATGGAATACAATGTTTGTGTGGAAAAAAAGGTTGTTATGAAAGATATGCTTCAGCCACAGCGCTTATGAGAATGGCAAAAGAAGTAACAGGTGAGGATCTTGGAGGAAAAGAGATTTTTGATAGAGAAAAATCTGGAGATTCTTTAATGAAAAAAGTAGTAAGTGAGTGGGTGGACTATTTCACAGATGGATTAAGCACAATAGCCTATATATTTAATCCACCACTAGTAGTTATAGGTGGAGGAGTAACAAAACAGGGAGATTATTTACTAAGTAAATTTAATGAAAGTCTAAGTACAAAATTAGGGGTAAATTTTAGAAAGGATTTAAAGATAAAATTTGCAGAGTTAGGAAATAACGCAGGAATGTTGGGGGCAACATATTTATTACTAAAAAAAATGGGAAAAATTTAGATAGATAGTGATATTATATTTATGAATAATAGGGAGAAGAAAAATGATATATGGAGAGATAAAAGATTTAAGACAATACAAAGGAATATCTGAAAATTTAGATAATGCAATCGAGTATATTTTAAGTGGAAAATATAGAGATGGGGTTGCAGGAAAAAATGTGATAGATGGAGATAAGTTATATTTTAACTGTCCAGATGCACCTATGACAAAAGAATTAAAAGATGGATTTTTTGAAAGTCACAAACAATATATAGATATTCACGTTGTGATAGATGGAGAAGAAAATTTAGGGTATGTTCCACGTACAGAATCAGTAGTTACAAAGGAGTATGATTTAGCTGGAGATTATGAAATTTTAGATGGAGAGATAAAAAATATGTTTCATCTAACACCTGAAAGATTTATAATGTTCTTTCCAGATGAACCACATATGGCGCTTTTAAAAGTAAAAGATGTAAAACAAATAAGAAAAGTTATTTTTAAGGTTTTAGTTTAGTGAGTATAACTCAAGGAGAGATAGAAATGAGTAGATTTGAAGAAGTAAAAGGAAAATTAATAGTATCTTGTCAAGCTTTGCCAGATGAACCATTACATAGCTCGTACATAATGGGAAGAATGGCATATGCAGCATTAGTAGGTGGAGCATCAGGAATAAGAGCTAATACAGTAGCAGATATAAAAGAGATAAAAACAACAGTAAATCTTCCAATAATAGGGATAATAAAAGAGCAATATGGAGAAAATCCAGTATATATAACTCCAACACTAAAAGAGATAGATAAATTAGTTGAAGAGGGAGTAGATGTAATAGCAATAGATGGAACAAAAAGAGAAAGACCAGATGGAAAAACATTAGATGAACTAATGAAAGAGGTAAGAGCAAAATATCCAAATCAACTATTTATGGCAGATATATCTTGTGTAGAAGAAGCAGTACACTGTGAAAAATTAGGATTTGACATAGTAGGAACAACATTAGTAGGATATACAGAGTATACAAAGGGAAATGATCCATTAACAGAGTTAGAAAAAGTAGTAAAAGCAGTAAAAATACCAGTAATAGGAGAAGGAAACTTAGATACTCCAGCAAAAGCAAGAAAAGCGCTAGAATTAGGAGCATATGCAGTAGTAGTAGGTGGAGCAATAACAAGACCACAACAAATAACAAGAAAATTTGTTACTGAAATGGAAAAATAAATA
>JAUNAY010000236.1 GCA_030527385.1 Fusobacterium sp.
TGAGTTTTCATATTTAGATGAAAATAGAATAAAAGAGGAGCACGAGGAGATAAATAATCTTTATGTTGCCCTTACAAGACCTAAAAATAATATATATGTGGCTCTTGAAAAATATGATCCTACTAAAAATAAAGATGATATTAACTTAGATTTAATAAATTGTGAAAGAGATTTTAAAGATAGCAAGATAGTTTGTACAGAGTTAAAAAATAGAGAAAATAATAATAAAAGAGCTACTTTTGAACTCACTCTTTCAACTCCAGAAGCTTCTTATCCTTTAGGAGAGGAGAGCATAGAAAAAGATAAAGAAAAAATATATTCACATTCATTACAAAATGAGAGCAAAAGAGTAAGAGGAAGCATAGTTCACTATTTTCTTGAAAATTTGATCTATGGAACTTTAGAGGAGATTGAAAGAGCTAAAAGATTAACTTTTGCTAAATTTGCTTCAAATGTGGGAGAAAAGGGAATAAAAGAGATATTATCAGAAAAAAACATTGAATATATACTAAATAGGAAAAAAATTATTTTTTCTAAGAAATGGGATAAAATCTATCCAGAGTATGAGATTTATAGAGATGATGAAACATTTAGAATAGATAGATTGATGATAAAAGAGCCTAGTGAGGAAAAGAAAGGTTGTATCTATATAGTTGATTACAAAACTGGAGAGATAAATGAGGAGCAACTTGCTAATTATAAAAGTATTGTTGAAGATCTTTTAAAAAGGTTAGGCAAAGAGAATGAATATAATGTAATAACAGAGTTTATAGAATATAAATTATAAAAAACTGCTCTTTTTCTATTACTTTTGATAGAAAAATAATAAAAATGTTGAAAAAATGCAGGAAAAGTTCTATAATAAAGACAGTTAGCAGATAAGAATTTTTACATTACTAAGGGGGAATAAAAATGGCAGTTACATTAGAAACTATAAAAAAAGCTAAAACCACGATTGAAAGTTCAATAAAGAGAACTCCTTTAATTGAATGTCCTACACTTGAAAAAATGACTGGAGGAAAAGTTCTATTTAAACTTGAAAATCTACAAAAAACAGGTTCTTTTAAATTGAGAGGAGCTTTAAACAGAATTGCCAACTTAACTGAAGAGGAAAAAGCAAGAGGAGTTATTGCTTCATCTGCAGGTAACCACGCTCAAGGTATAGCATTAGGAGCTACTGCTCAAGGGATAAAATCTACAATAGTTATGCCTGAAACAGCACCTATTGCAAAAATAGCAGCTACAAAAGGGTATGGAGCAGAGGTTGTGCTTTGTGGAACTGTTTATGATGATGCTTTTGCAAAGGCTTGTGAAATTCAAAAAGAAACAGGAGCAATATTTCTACACCCATTTGATGATGAATATGTTATAGCTGGACAAGGGACTATTGGACTTGAAATATTAGAAGATGCTTCAGATATTGATGCAGTGTTAGTTCCTATTGGTGGTGGAGGTATCCTTGCAGGAATAGCCACAGCAATTAAATCAGTTAACCCTAAGATAAAAGTAATAGGTGTTGAATCAGAAAATGCAGCATCTATGACAGAAGCTTTAAAACGTGGAGAATGTTGTGAAGTTTGTGCACAACCAACAATAGCAGATGGTATTGCTGTTAAAAAAGTTGGTTGCAAAACACTTGAACTTGTTAAAAAATATGTAGATGAAGTTATTACAGTAACTGAAGATGAAATAGCTAGAGCTATTTTATTCCTTATGGAAAAAAGTAAGGTTGTTGCAGAGGGAGCTGGAGCTACTCCATTAGCAGCTATTCTTGCTGGAAAAGTTAAATGTGTAGGTAAAAAGGTTTGTGCAGTAGTTTCTGGTGGTAATATAGATGTAAATCTTATTGAAAGAGTATTAAATAGAGCTCTTATCAATGAGGGAAGAAGATTTGAATTTAAAGTTAGAGTTCACGATAGATTTGGAGAAACAGAAAAATTATTAAAACTTATTACAAAAAATAGAGCAAATATTTTATTTATAACTCAAAGTAT
>JAUNAY010000237.1 GCA_030527385.1 Fusobacterium sp.
TTTGCTTCAATAAATTCGTCTGTTATCACATATAATACTGTTTTTTGAATTGCTGGTAATCCCTTTCCTAAGTGAACAAATTCAATCTTTCTTTCAACATTTTTAAAATGCTCACCTTGATCAATAACTCTTGCTAATTTTTCAATATCAAATCCTTCTTTATAGTTTTTTTTCATCTTATTTTCCTCCCTAATCAATTTCTATTTTTAACATTAAATATCATTTTTCTATTTTAGGGAGCCATCAGAAACTCTTTGATTTTTCAATAACCACAATTTTTTTGAGTTCATTATCACTTCCTTTACTTTTAAAATTTTCATCTTTCTTTCCTCCAATCAAAATAATTTAAAAAATAAAAAATCCCAAAAATTGCAAGGTGCAAATCTTGGGATAAAATATTTTACGTTAAAAATACAAAAATATTTATCTAAAAATTCTCACTCGTCCTCGCAAGTTGATATTTTTATCAAAGGCAGGTCTCCTGACTTAGAATCACTTTACTCACACACCTTCCCAAAATATTTTTCAGTGGCTCTGTGTTTTCATCCTCTTTACAGTGGCGGGACCGTGTAGGATTTTAACCTACTTCCCTTTTAATTCAGTGTTTTTATTACTGAAACCATTTGATATTTATTCATTTCATCAATAAAATTATATAATTTTATTATGTTAATGTCAACTGTTTCACACTTTTTTTACTTTCATTTCGTCAATATTGAATATTTATTATTTAACTGCTTTTTTAATTCTATCTAATGCTTCTTTTAAAATTGATCTTGGAGAAGCAAAATTCAATCTTATATATTTTTCTCCTGCTGTTCCAAACCAATTTCCATAGTCTATTGCTACTTTTGCTCTTTCTTCAAATATATTTTCTAAACTATCTCCAGATTTTAAAAACTCTGAAAAATCTAGCCACGCTAAATAAGTTCCTTCTGGTTTAACATATTTTATCTCTGGAATATTTTCTTTTAAATACTCTTCTATATAGTTTCTATTTCCATCTAAATATTGAATTAATTCATCTAACCACTCTTCACACTTAGTATATCCAGCTGTTACTGCTGCTATTCCAAAGATATTTGGAGCTTCTAATCTAATCTTTGTCATAGTTTCTTGATATTTTGCTCTCAAATCTGGATTAGCTATAAATATAAATGATGTTTGTAATCCTGCAAGATTAAAAGTTTTGCTTGGAGCAGAACAAACAATACAATTATTTTTCAATTCATCTTTTAAAGTTAAAAATGAGCAATGTTTATACTCCTTAAAAATCAAATCTGAATGAATCTCATCTGCTACAACTAAAACATTATGTTTTAAACAAATATCTCCCATTTTTTCTAGTTCCTCTTTTTTCCAAACTCTTCCAACAGGGTTGTGAGGATTACAAAGAATAAATATTTTTACATTATTTTCAACTATTTTTCTTTCAAAATCTTCATAATCTACTGTATAATATCCATTGCTATCTATTAATTGATTTTCAACTATTTTTCTACCATTATTTTCAGTTGAAACTCTAAATGGATTATATACAGGAGTTTGTATTAAAATAGAATCTCCCTCTTTAGTAAAAGTTTGTATTATATAATTTAGAGCTGGAACTACTCCATTAGAAAATATTATCCACTCTCTTTCTATGTTACAATCTTTTCTTTTTTTATTCCACTCTATTATAGAGTTATAATAGTCATCTTCTGCAACGCTATAACCTAAAATTCCGTGTTCTATAATGTTGCTCATACTTCTTAAAATTGGTGGAGCCACTCTAAAATCCATATCAGCTACCCATAGTGGTAAAAGATCTGTCTTTCCATTATAGGTATCTTTATATAGTTCTGGGTTACATTTTCTTGAATTAGTTTTACTTCTATCTATAATCTCATCAAAGTTATATTTCATTTTCTGCCTCCAATATGTTTATAAGATAAGTTTCTTCCTAGATTATAACCTATTTTTTTATA
>JAUNAY010000238.1 GCA_030527385.1 Fusobacterium sp.
CTCCCATTAACAATGTTATACCTCATTTTGAACAATTTGTAAATAGTTTTTTTTAATTTTTTCATTTTTTTAACATAAACTTTTTATAATTCCTCGTTAAATTCCTCTTTTTAGAAAAAATTATTTAAAAGAAAATCAAAAGAAAGAGGAAGAAAAGAGAAGTAGAGAATACCCCAAAGAGTAGACAGATATTTTTTATATTGTAAATAAAAAAAGACGCAGGTATATTGGCGTGTACTTCGTCTTTCTTTACTGCTTATTTTACTATTTTTGAAAAAATTCTTCTTTGTATTTTAAGTATACCATAGATTTTTTATAATTTCAATGATATAATAATGTTGCTATTTTTTCCTCCTTATAACCTACCTAAAAGGAGGTGATAAGGTGAAAAGATTTTTCTTTGTAATTTTGATAATTGTATTATTTTTACTTTTATCTAAAAAGGTATTCTAATTAGAATATCACAAATTTTATGTGGGTGTGGCAACTATTGGCGTGGTTAAAGCACCTGCTTTTTTATATACGACTAAAAAAATCCCTGCCAAATGACAGGGATTAAAATTCATATTTTGTTTTAAACTAGAATGTAGTTTTGAATCCAGCCCAAGCTGTTGGTTGCCATCTCCAGTTAGATGCAGAATTTTCTGATGTAATTTGCCAGTTTCTATATTCTGCTCCTGCTGCTGCATATAGTTTTACATTTGGTGTTGCTTGGTAGTCAGCTTGAACTGCTGATGTGAAGTATACTGAATATTGAGCATTTTCAGTTCCTACACCTTCACCTTTATATTCTGGTAATGCATTAACTTTTTCTTCATGTCCAAATTGTTTTTCTTTTGACCAGTTGTAAGCATCATATCCACCTTCACTGTTTAAAGCGATTGATAGATTTCCATTAGTATATAATGGTAATGTGTGATATAAGTAAGCTTCTATATCAACTGTAAAGTTTTTATCTTCTTTTTTTGTTGCACCATCAAAGTATTGGTCTTGTCCATAGAAGTGTTGAGTTGCATATACGTTAAATTCTGTTGAGAATCCCCATGGTAATTCATGGAATGTATATAAGTCTGCTCCTACTTGACTATCATAGTTTGAACTATTGTCATCTGACCACCAGTAAGCATATTTAGGTGCTACTGTAAAGTCAGTTGTTTTGATGAAATCATTGTTGAACATATATTCAGCAAAGTTAAATCTTGCTTGATATTCTAATGATTGATTATCTCCTTTATCATGGTGTTCAACTCTTGAAGTTAAATTAACTTTTGAATCTCCAAGATTTCCATGGTTATAGAAATATCTTAATCTTACTTGTGTATCTTTTGCTCCGTGTTGTAATCCACCTTTTCCATCTTCATCTGGTGATTCTTTATCTAAGTCATTGAATTCTCTTACTCTGAATTCTAATTTTTGAGCTTCTGTCATTTGAACTGCTCCAGAAAGTTGTAATCTTGAGTAGTTATTTGCTCCGTTCCAATCTTTAGGTGATTCACCATTATTTTTTTCAGTTCTTCCGTAGTATCTGTATTGTAGATCTACGTTTCCGTTAGGTCTGAATCCTTCTTCTTTGTCTCTGTAAACTATTACTTCTTTTTCTACGATTTGTACTGGTGCTTCTTCAACTACTACTGGTGCTGGTACTACTTCTTTAGCTGATGCTGAAGCTACTACTACTAATGATCCTAGTAAAAGTGCTAATTTTCTCATAATTATCTCCCCTTTGGAAAGCATATGCCTTCCCTTATAATAAAATAAAATTTACTCTAACTATTAGAGTCTCCCATTAACAGGGGGGAGCGAAATTTCTTTATGGAAGAGAAAACTAAAGAAAGAGGAAAGAAAAGCAAGTAGAGAGGACCCCAAAGAGTAGACAACTTTTTTAAAAAATTTTAATTAAAACTAAAAAAAAGACTCAGGTATTTTGGCGTGACCCTTGTCTTTTTTTAGTTATCCATTT
>JAUNAY010000239.1 GCA_030527385.1 Fusobacterium sp.
ATATCTATCAATTACAACCAATTAGAGCTGAATACAGAAATTTAGAAGAAAAAATTTTAAAAATACAAGAGAAAATAGATCTTTTAAAAAAGAAATTGGACTCAGAGTGGTATTATGAAATATATGGAACTATCTCAAAAGATGATATGTTAAAAAGCTATAATGAAGTTATGAATAAAAAAAAATAAATAAAAAATTTTTAAATTGCTTTTATTTATGATAAAATTGTGGAGGAACTTATGAAAATATTAAAATATGTAATCTTGCTACTTATAATAATTGGAGGATTTTTATATCATTCTAAAAAAGGAGCAGGAGCTAAGTTAGAAATTAAGGAGGGAAAAGTAGTGGAAAATTTAGTATTAAATGCTAAAATAAAAACATCAAAGGGAGATATTAATTTAAGACTTCTACCAGAAGTTGCTCCAATGACAGTAACAAACTTTGTACATCTATCAAGAAGAGGTTACTATGACGGGCTTAAATTTCATAGAGTAATTGCTGATTTTATGATTCAAGGTGGAGATCCTACTGGAACAGGTGCTGGAGGACCAGGATACCAATTTGGTGATGAATTTAAACAAGAGGTTGTATTTGATGTACCGGGTAAATTAGCTATGGCTAATGCAGGACCAGGAACTAACGGATCACAATTCTTTATTACTCACGTGCCTACAACTTGGTTAAACTATAAACATACAATATTTGGAGAAGTTGTAGCTCCTGAAGATCAAGAAGTTGTAAATAAAGTTGAACAAGGAGATATCATTGAAACTATTGAAATTAGTGGAGATGTTGAAAAATTCTTAGAAGCTAATAAAGATATGACAGAAAAAATGGACGAAATATTAGCTCAAACTATGCCTAATTTAAAAAAATAGATTTTTAAATAACTCCAGTGATTTTTTCACTGGAGTTACTTAATTTTTAATAAATTGTCATTAATGAATATTTTATCTCTATTAACTTTTTTATTTTTTATCTTTTTTAAATATCATATTTTTCAAAATCATTATATTCTAAAGTTTTTTGAACTTTCTCTACATATTTTGGTCCCTCTTCAGAATATTTTATCAATCCATAAGCTACTTCCCTTGGAGATTTTTCTTCGTGAAGTAACTTTCTTACTGTTTTATAAGCATCAGAAACAGATATAGTCATTACTATATCTTCTACGGATTCTTCTATTGAATCATATTTTCTCAAATGTGGAATAAAACCATTTTCTCTAACTCCTTTAGCTGCTATTCTAGGCTCATTAGGGTTTGTTGACCACATTCCAAAAATATTTTTTCCCTCTCTAAAGAATCTTGACGTTCCCCAAGCACTTTCTAAAGCTCCTTGAGTTAAAATTAAAGAGGCTGGATATATAACCATCTTTCCTTGTAGTTCTTTCCAGTTTCCATATTCTACTTTATACTTGCTGAAAAGTGCTTCACAAAATTCTTTTTCTTCTGGAGTTAATTCTGTTTTTACAGCTAATTTCTCAACTATTGATTTATTTTCCTTTATCTGTTCGTGCACTTCATTTATTGCTGGTAAAAGCATATCAACAAAAGCTTGCTTTCTTTCATTAGAAGATAGAGTTCTTAAATCTATCTCTTTAATTTTTTCACTATTTTTCTTTGAATGTAGAGCTAACTCTTCTTTATCCTCTTTTTGTATCTCTTTTTTATCAGTATCTAAATTTTTATTTTCATCAACCTTTTCTATTTCTTTTTCAAGTTTTTCAACTCTTTCAAAATTTACAGCTATATTTTTTTGATTAAAAATATATTTTTGATTTTTAAATCCAAAGATAAAAAATAGAGAAAATATTCCTAAAAATAATATTAATTTTTTATTCATCATTTTTCTCCTATCTAAAAAATAATTTTTCTGGTATAGTATACTTTATTTTTTAAAAAAAGTAAAGTTAAGACCTAAATACATAGAAAGACAAAATGGTTTT
>JAUNAY010000015.1 GCA_030527385.1 Fusobacterium sp.
GGAAAATCCTCTTTCTGATTCTTTACTTATATATTTTGACAGTTTAGATACAGCCGAAAAGATTCCAGAAAGCTGAGAAAATAACCCAAATATTTACGCGGTTTTTGTAGGTGCAGCATTTATAAGTTTTCAAGAGAGAGAGAAAAAGTTTTATAATATAGTTTTTACAATGGTTATAATTCTTTTAGTAATCCCTTCAATCTTAGGAATTTCTTATATTTTTTATAATGCTGTGGCTATTGACTTTTTAAACTATGAAGATGTAATTCCAGATAGCAAAGCAAATTCAAGAAGAGCTAAAAGAATAAACCTTTTACCTTTTACTGGAGCATCATTAGTAGGAACTTTAATATTTTTTAATGTATATACATATTTTAGAGAAGAGTTAATAGAGTTGAGTAACAAATATCTTATACTTAGTATAGGAGAGATTTTTGTTATACAAATATTGGCTATAATAGCAATTAATATGGTAATTTGGATAAATCCTTTAAGACTTAGAACTCTTGTAAGGGAGGATTCGTGAAAAAGGTAGTTCTGTTTTTTATGATTTTTAGTGTTTTAGCTTTTTCAGACAGTGTTACTGATATGAAAAAGAAAGTAAAAAATATAGAACGACAAATATATCAAAAAAACACTAGAATAAAAACAATTGATGTTGAGAAAAAGAGAATACAAAAACAAATACAAGACATAGAAGATGATATTGTAAAGATTGAAAATGATAGAGAAAAGATAGGAGAAGAGATAAAAACTGTATCGAAAACTATTGAATATGGAGAAAAAAATCTTGATGTCAGTTCAGATGTAATGAAAAGAAAAAAATTGGAATATAAAGCAAAACTTATAGCTTGGAATAGATATTCTTGTGATAAAGATGATTTTAGCAATCAACCTTTAATGAGAAAAAATTTTAAAAATCTTCTTCTAGGAGATTTAAAAAAGATGGAGTATATCCAAGATGTGCAAGTTGATATAAAAACAGTAAAAAAAGATATTGAAAGAGAAAAGATAAAACTTAGTAATTTAAGAAATAAATTGGCTCAAAATTTAAGAAATATTGATAGAATGAAAAAAGAAAAAAATATTCTTATAGCTAAGTTGAACAATGAAAAGACAACACACGTTAGAACTATTAGTAAGTTGCGTAAGGAAAAAGAAGCAATAGAGAGAAAAATTAAACAAATTATCGTTGCAAGAACAAAAACAGATAAAAAAGTGGTAAATAAAACTCAAGCTTCTTCAAAACTTGGTAAAACTTTAAAACCAGTAGAGGGTAGAATTGTAGTATACTTTGGACAGGAAAAAGAAAAAGGTGTAACAAGTAATGGAATTGAGATAATGGCTCAAATGGGTAGAAAAGTAGTGGCTTCATCAGCTGGAAAAGTTATCTATTCAGATAATTTCCAAGGTTTAGGAAAAGTTGTAATGATAGACTATGGTTATAATATGATAGGTGTTTATGGAAACTTGATCTCTACAAATGTAAGACTGAACCAAAGGGTAGCTAAAGGAGCGGAAATAGGAGTTTTAGGACTATCAACAGAGGGAAAACCTAATCTATATTATGAAGTAAGATTTAATTTGAAACCTATCAACCCTGTTCCAATGTTTTAACTAATTGGAGGAAATTAAGTGAAGAAAGTTTGCATTATATATAATACAGAAAAAGAAGTAGCTAAGGAGTTATATAAAGAGAGCATAAAATATTTTGAAAAAAGAAAAATAGAGGTTTTAGAGAATAATAGAGATAAAGAAGCAGATTTTGCTGTTGTTATTGGAGGAGACGGGACTCTATTAAGAGCTTTTAAACAATTTATTTTTAAGGAAAATTTTTATGTAATAGCTATAAATGCAGGAAGTTTAGGTTTTTTGACAGAGATAAAAAAAGAAAATATTTTTGAAGAGTATGATAATTTTCTAAGTAATAATTTTAAGTACGAAACACGCTATATTTTAGAGGCAAAAATAAAAGAGAAAATATATTATGCTTTAAATGAAATAGTAGTT
This sequence comes from Fusobacterium sp., assembly GCA_030527385.1. Taxonomy (GTDB): domain Bacteria; phylum Fusobacteriota; class Fusobacteriia; order Fusobacteriales; family Fusobacteriaceae; genus Fusobacterium_A. The sequence goes on from JAUNAY010000015.1 coordinate 2,011, forward strand.
TCTAAAGCTGGAATTACATCAAGAGTTTTAAGAGTAGCTTTTAAAGCAGATGATGAGTATATGTGTACATATAAGGGAGATGGAGTTATAATTGCTACTCCTACTGGTTCTACTGCTTACTCTATGTCAGCAGGAGGTCCAATTTTAAAATCTAGTATGAAAGCTATGGTGATAACTCCTATTGCACCACATAATCTTAATACAAGACCGATAGTTATAGGTGGAGAAGAGAGTTTAAAACTTCAAATGGAAGATAAAAATAGAGATGGACAAGTTATAATTGATGGGCAGGTAAGTGAAAAGATAGACAGTGAGACAACTGTTGATATAAGATATTCAAAAATGACTTTAAATCTTGTAATACCTAAGAATAGAAGTTATTATAGTGTTCTTAGAGAAAAATTAAAATGGGGAGATAATCTATGTTAAGAGAGCTTAAAATAGAAAATCTAGCTATAATAGATGAACTTGATTTAGAATTCGGAGATGGATTAATAGTACTGACTGGGGAAACTGGTGCAGGAAAATCAATTATTTTAAGTGGAATAAACCTTTTAATAGGTGAAAAAGCATCTGTAGATATGATAAGAGATGGAGAAGATCATCTTTTGGCACAGGGTGTATTTGAAATTAATGAGGAACAGGCTGAGGAACTCTCAGCCCGTTTTGGTATAGATGTTGAAGATAGAGAGGTAATAGTTAGAAGATCTTTTGACAGAAATGGAAGAGGAAAAGTATATGTAAATGGTGTTAGAGTTTCTCTTACTAATTTAAAAGAGATTATGGGTACGCTTGTAGATATAGTTGGACAACATTCACATCAAATGCTTTTAAATAAAAATAATCATATCAGATTATTGGATAAATTTTTAGGAGAAGAGGGTAAGGAATTAAGAGAAGAAACTAATAAAATTTACTCAAAATATAAAGAGATTTCAAATAAAATTGAAGAGATAGAAAAAAATAGGCAAGATGCTATTGAAAAAAGAGAATTTTATGAGTTTCAATTAAATGAAATAAATAGGGTAAATCCTCAAATAGATGAAGACGATAGATTAGAAGAGGAGTATAAAAAACTTTTTAATGCTGGAAAGATAAAAGATAAAATACTAGATTCAACTATTCAATTACGTGATGGAGAAATAAATGCTCTTCATTTTATAAATAATTCAAGAAAAAATATTGAATCTTTGTGTAAATATGGAGAGGAGTTTGAGGAGATATTAGAAAAGCTTGAAAGAGTTTATTATGAGTTAGAAGATTGTATAGATATGCTTGATACTGCTGATAGTGATATAGATGTAGATGAAAGTAGGCTTCAAAAGGTTATAGAAAGACTTGATCTTATTAATAGGGTAAAGAGCAAATATGGAGCAACAATAGAAGAAATTATAAATTTTAGAAATAGCATAGCTGAAAAGATAAATCTATTGGAAGAAAATAGTTTTGAAATAAAAAGATTGCTCAAAGAAAAAAAAGAGTTTGAGGAAAAATATTGGAATATAGCTTTAAAACTTAGGGAATTAAGAATAAAAAAAGCTATTGAGATAGAAAAACAACTTGAGTTTGAGTTACAATTTTTAAAGATGGGAGATGCCAAATTTCATATAGTAGTTGATAAGACTGAAAATATGGGGAATAATGGTTCTGATTCAATAGAGTTTTTAATATCTACAAATATTGGACAAGGAATGAAACCTCTTTGGAAGATAGCTTCTGGAGGAGAGGTAAGCAGAATAATGTTAGCTTTAAAAGTTATATTTTCAAGAGTTGATAATATTCCAATTTTGATTTTTGACGAAATTGATACAGGAGTAGGAGGAGAAACTGTAAGAAAAATAGCTGATAAACTTAGAGAGATAGGAGATCACGCACAAGTTGTTTCTATAACTCACTCACCTGCTATTGCAGCAAGAGCTCACGAACAGTTTTATATTAAAAAGGAAACTGCAAACAATAAAACTTCTACTACTGTAAGAAAATTAGATGATAATGGAAGAATTGAAGAGATAGCTCGTATGTTAGCAGGTGAAAATGTAACAGAAGCTGTTTTAGAACACGCTAAGGAGCTTTTAAATGAGTAATAATATTGATTTTATAAAAAAATTTTTTGATGAAGCGATAGAGAATAAAAGATTTGCTCAATCAACTTTAGATATGTATAGTAGAGATCTAAATGAATTTAAAGTTTTTTTAGAAGAAAGAAAAATAGCTGATATTTTAGAAATAAATAATGATATTATTTTAAAATATATTGAAAAACTTAAAACTCAATATAGTGATAGATCTATTTATAGAAAAATAAGTTCATTAAAAACTTTTTATAAATATCTTTTACAAAATAGAATAATAGAGTTTTTACCAATTCAAAATATTGAACTTCCAAAATTGCAAAAATTTGTTCCTAAGACTTTAGAACTTTATGAACTAAATATGATTTTAGAAAAATGTGGAGAAAGTTATGAGGGAATAAGAGATAGTTTAATAATAAAGTTGTTATATGAAACAGGATTACAAATAAATGATATTTTGAATTTGAATAGAGATATTTTGAGAAGATATGAGTTTAAAAAGATAGTTGTCACTAGAGGAAAAAATATTTTTTCTGAAAATATTAGTCAAGAGTTAGGTGAGAGTCTAAAAGAGTTTTTGAGTGTGATAGAAGAAGTTTTTCCAGAGGAAGAGAGAGTTTTTCCAGATCTTTCTCGTCAAAGTTTTAGAGCAAGATTTATATCTTATGGTAAAAAAGCTGGAATAAAATATGAAGTTTCACCAAATTTAATAAAAAAAATTAATCCAGAAGTAAAAGAAAGAAATGAAGATAAAGAAGAATTGTTTGGAAAGATAAGAGAAGCATATTTTAAAATAGGAATAGGAGATGATTAAAAGTTGAAAGCAGGATTTATAGCTGTTGTAGGTAGACCAAATGTTGGAAAATCTACATTGATAAATAAATTGGTATCTGAAAAGGTAGCAATAGTTTCTGATAAAGCAGGAACAACAAGAGATAATATAAAAGGAATTTTAAACTTAAATGACAATCAATATATTTTTATAGACACACCAGGGATTCATAAAGCTAAACATTTATTAGGTGAATATATGACTAATAGTGCTATAAGAATTTTAAAAGATGTAGATGTGATACTATTTGTCTTAGATGGTTCACAAGAGATAAGTACAGGGGATCAATTTGTAATGGAAAGAGTGATGGAGGCAAAGAGGACTCCAAGAATTCTTGTTATAAATAAAATTGATAAGTTGTCAGATGAAAAATTAGCAGAAAAGAGAGAGGAGATTAAAGCAAAACTTGGAGAGTTTGATGGCATAGTAGAAATTTCTGGGCAATATGCTTTAGGATTACCAAAACTATTAGAAACACTAGATCCATTCTTAGAAGAAGGAATAAAATACTATCCTGATGATATGTATACAGATATGTCAGTATATAAAATTATAACAGAGATAGTAAGAGAAAAAATCCTATTAAAAACAAGAGATGAAATTCCTCACTCTGTGGCTATTGAGATCTTAAATGTTGAAAGAAGAGAAAATGAAAGAGATAAGTTTGATATTAATATCTATGTTGAAAGAGATTCACAAAAGGGAATAATCATAGGTAAAAATGGAAAACTTTTAAAAGAGATAGGAATAGAAGCTAGAAAAGATATTGAAGAGCTTATAGGGGAAAAAATATATTTAACTTTATGGGTTAAAGTAAAAGAAGATTGGAGAAAGAAGAAACCATTTTTAAAAGAGATGGGATACGTAGAAGAAAAATAATATTAAAAAGCAGTTTATCTCTTTAGATAAGCTGTTTTTTTTGTATATTAATTTAATTTTTTTGAATTATTTTTAATCATACTATTTAGTTTAAAAATAAAATACTTGAAAAATTATAAAATATCATTTAGTATAGAGCTATCAAACAAAAGTAAATTTTAAGAAAACAATATATTATAAATTTAATTGTAATATATTGTTGAAATAAATATGAAAATGTGATAGGATAAATCAGATTTAGAATATTAAGGTTTATTTTAAATCACTAATCATAAAATTTTTATGATCAAGGAGGAAAATCATATGAATTTAAGTAAAAGAAAATTATTAGTAGGAGCAATTTTAGGAATAGCATTGATGGGGTGCGGAACAGAGCAAAAGACAGCTAACAAGAAGGTTATAAAGACTATAACAAGTATGGATATTGATAGTTTAAATCCATATAAAATGGTTTCAAGTGCCACAGAAGAGATAATGATGAATGTATTTGAGGGACTTGTAATGCCTGATGTAGATGGAGGATTAGTTCCAGCAGTAGCTAAAGATTATAAAATATCAGAAGATGGATTAACTTATACTTTTACAATTAGAGATAACATTAAATTCCATAATGGAAATCCACTTGATGTAAAGGACGTAGAATTTTCACTTAGAAAAATGTCTGGAAGAGAGGGAGATACTCCAGCTCAAGCTATGTTTAAAAATATAAAAGATATAAAAATAACAGGAGAACACGAAGTTACAGTAGAGCTTAGTCAACCAGATTCAGCATTTATATACTCAATGACAGAAGCTATTGTACCAGATGAAAATAAAGATTCATTAGAAAAGAATCCAATAGGTACTGGAGCATTTAAGGTTGCAAGTTATGATAAAGAACAAAAAATAACTTTGACAAAAAATGATGACTATTGGGGAGAAAAGGCAAAAGTAGATGATGTAGAAATATTTGTAACTCCTAATGCTGAAACAGCTTTCTTAAAACTTTTATCTGGAGAGATCAATATGTTACCTCGTGTTGATTCAAAAAGATTAAATGAATTAAAAAACTTTAAAACTGTATCTGGAGCTCAAAATACAGTTCAACTATTAGCATTAAATAATAAATTTGAACCTTTTTCACATAAGGAAGTAAGAGAAGCTATAAATTTAGCTGTTGATAAAGATGCAATAATAAATAATGTAATGGGAGGATTAGGAATAAAACTAGAAACTAATATGAGTCCTGTTATGAAAAAATATTGTATTGAAAATATTGGAGAAACTAGAGATATTGAAAAAGCTAAAGAATTATTAGCAAAAGCTGGATATTCAGATCTTAAATTTACAGTAAGAGTACCAAGTAACTATATGATGCACGTTACAACAGCACAAGTAATAGCTGAACAACTAAAAGAGGTTGGAGTTACTATGAATATTGAGACTGTTGAGTGGGCAACTTGGTTATCAGATGTATATGGTGGAAGAAAACACGAAGCAACAATAGTAGGACTTACAGGAAAATTAGATCCATACTCTATTTTAAGAAGATATGTTTCTGATTATCCAAAAAATTTCTATAACTATGCTAATCCTGAATATGATAAACTTATAGCAGATGCTAAAATAACAGCAAATGAAGAAAGAAGAGTAGAAGATTATAAAAAAGCACAAGAAATTTTAAGAGCTGATCACGTAGCAGTATATATAATGGATCCTAAATTAATAACTGCTATGGATAAAAATATAGAGGGATTTGTATACTATCCTTTATCATTTATCAATTTTGCTAAATTAAGCATTGGAGAATAAAAATGTTTTATTTAAAAAAAATAGTAAAGATGATTTTTTCTATATTTTTAATAGGAACACTATCATTTTTACTATTAGAGTTGATTCCTGGAGACCCTGCTGCTGCAATATTGGGAGTTGAAAGCACTCCAGAGGATATTGAGTTATTGAGAGAGGCTTTAGGACTTAATAAAAGTTTTATTGAAAGATATTTAGATTGGGGAAGAGGAGTTTTAGTAGGAGATTTTGGAAACTCTTTTAAATATTCTGAACCAGTGGCAAATTTAATTTTAGAAAGATTACCTTTGACAATGGAGATCGCTTTGATCTCCATTGGAATAGTATTTTTATTTTCTATTCCAATATCGTTTATTCTGTATAAGATAAAAAATAAACATATAAAAAAATTTGGAGATTTTATAGTTGGAATCTGTATCTCTGTTCCTTCTTTTTGGTTAGGGATAATATTTATGTTTGTTTTTGGAGTTATATTAAGATGGTTTTCTGTTGGATATAACAATAGTTTTTTATCTCTTATATTACCTTGTACAGTCATAGCTATTCCAAATATTGGAGTAATTACAAGATATATAAAGAGCAATCTTGAATATGAGATGAGAGAGGAATATATAAAGTATCTTTTTGTCAATGGAATGAAAATGAAATGGTTGAATCTATATATTTTAAAAAATTCCATTCTTCCAGTAGTTCCTTTAGCAGGAATGATGGTAATAGATCTAATTACAGGAATAGTAATAATTGAACAAATATTTTCAATTCCAGGAATAGGAAGACTTCTAATAACTTCTGTAATAACTAGAGATATACCTCTTATTCAAGGGCTTATATTTTATACATCAGTAGTTCTTGTTTTAATTAATTTTTTCATAGATATAGTTTACTCTATGATAGATCCAAGAATTAAGGAGGAGAAATAGTTGAAAAGAAAATATTTGGTTTTAATCTTGATAACTCTATTTTTAATACTATTTTTCTATCAAGATCCTTATGCAATATATGATAATAAAATTTTAAGTAAACCTAATTTAGAAAATATTTTAGGTTGTGATAATATGGGAAGAGATATTTTTAGTAGATTGATCTTAGGATCTTTTTATACTTTGCTAATATCTTTTGTTTCAGTTGCTCTGTCAGTTATAGTAGGAACTATAATTGGAAGCATAGCAGGTTACTATGGAAAATCTTTAGATTCTATAATTACATCTTTTATAGAGGTAATTATAGCAATTCCATCAATATTAATAGCTTTAGGAGTTATAATTGTTTTAAAAACAGGTTTTTTATCTATGATAGTAGCTATATTTATAATCTATCTTCCAAGATGTGTAAATATGGTTAGAGGGCTAGTAAAAAAAGAAAAAAATATGGAGTATGTGATAGCTGCTAAAACTTATGGAGTTTCAAATATGAGAATAATTTTTTATCATATTTTACCTAACATAATGAAGCCAGTTATGATAAGTTTTACAACTGGGTTTGCAGGAGCTATCCTAACAGAAGCAGGGTTAGGGTACTTAGGACTAGGAATACAACCTCCATACCCTACTTGGGGAAATATATTAAATCAATCACAATCATATTTTTTGTCAGCTCCTTGGTTTACGGTTGCTCCAGGACTAGCTATAATATTTACAGTTTATCAAATGAATAAGCTGGAAAAGAGAGGAAAGAGATTTTGATGATATTAAATATAGAAAATTTAAACTTAGAGATAGATGAAGAAAGACTGTTAAAAAATGTAAGTTTTCATATGAAAAAAGGAGAAGTAGTAGGGTTAGTAGGAGAATCTGGAAGTGGAAAGACTTTAACTACAAAGTTTATTTTGGGGATTTTACCTGAACGTAGCATAATAAAATATGATAAATTTGAAAAAAATTGCAAAATAGGTGCTGTTTTTCAAAATGCTTTTATTTCATTAAATCCAACAATAAAAATAGGAAGTCAACTGAAAAGATTGTATGAATCACACTATGGAAATAGTCAAAATTGGAGAGATAAGATAGATTTTCTTTTAGAAAAAGTTGGAATAAAAGATATTGAGAAATTTTTAAAAAAATACCCCTATGAAACAAGTGGTGGAGAGAGACAAAGGGTAGTTATAGCAGGAGCACTAATAGGAGAACCAGATCTTTTAATAGCAGATGAAGTAACTACTGCATTAGATTTAAGAACTAAAAAAGAGGTAATAAATCTTTTTAAAGAGATAAGAAAAAACTTAGGAGTATCGATTTTATTTATATCTCACGATTTAGATTCAGTGAGGGATTTTGTAGATAGAGTTTGCGTGATGTATCAAGGAAAAATAGTTGAAGAAAATAGTTGTAAAGAGATTTTTGAACATCAAGAGCATATATATGTAAAAAAATTGATAGGTTTATCAAAAACTCTATGGACAAGAGGAGATAAAGATGTTTTTACAAGTTAAAAATTTAACTAAATCATATAATACAGGGAAATTTTTTTCAAAAGAGAAAAGGGAGATTTTAAAAAATATATCTTTTGATGTAAATGAGGGAGAAATTTTTTCAATAGTTGGGCAGTCTGGAGCTGGGAAATCAACTATTGGTAAAATCTTAGTAGGAATTGAAAAGAAAGATAGTGGAGATATAATTTTTTTAGATAAACCTTTAGAAAAAAGAAAAGTTCAGGAGATACAAATGGTGTTTCAAGATCCATATAGTTCTTTAAACCCTGCTATGAAAATAGGACAAATTTTGGAAGAACCCTTAAAAGTAAATGGAATAAAAGATAAAAATGAGAGAAAAGCAAGGGTAAAAGCTATGCTTAAAGAGATAGGGTTAGAAGAAACTTGTGAGAATAAGTATCCATCAGAATTAAGTGGAGGACAAAGACAAAGAGTTGTAATAGGAGCAGCAATGATTTTAAATCCTAAATTGGTTGTATGTGATGAACCAGTGGCGTCTCTTGATCTTTCAATACAAAATCAAATATTAAATCTAATAAAAAAATTTAATAGAGAGTATAAAACAACATTTATTTTTATATCTCACGATTTGGGTGTAGTTTATAATATTTCAGATAGAGTTTTACTTCTTTATAAGGGCGAAATACAAGAACTACAAAAAACAGTTGAGTTTTTCAAAAATCCACAAAGTGAGTATGGAAAATATTTTCTTGATGGGATAGAAATTAGATAGTAGATTTATAAGAGGTGGATATGGAGATTTATAATATAAAAGTAAAAAATATAGATGGAAGTGAGCAAACTTTAGATGAGTATAGAGGAAAAGTGTTACTTATCGTAAACACAGCCACAAGATGTGGGCTTACTTCTCAATATGAGGGACTTGAAAAATTATATAAAAAATATAAAAATCAAGGGTTTGAAATTTTAGATTTTCCAAGCAATCAATTTTTAAAACAAGCTCCAGAACCAAATGAAGAGATAGCACAGATTTGTCAATTAAAATATGGAACTACTTTTAAAACATTTGCTAAGATAGATGTAAATGGAAAAGATACAGCTCCTTTATACTCTTACTTAAAGGAAAAAGGAAAAGAGGAGATTGAAAATAGAGAAGCATTAAGCTTCAAAGATAGAATTGCAAAATTAGGAAATGCAATTTTAGGAAGTGAAATTAAATGGAATTTTACAAAGTTTCTTGTTGATAGGGAGGGAAATGTGGTAAGGAGATTTGCTCCTACTATAACTCCTGAAGATTTGGAAAATGAGTTGGAAAAAATTATAAACAAATAGCTGAGTATTAGCTAATTAGATAAAAACAGGTTTTTATGCCTGTTTTTTTCTATTATATAACTCTTTTAATTTTAGTGAATTTATGGTATTCTATTAAGATAAAAAGTATGTAGGAGAAAAAATAATGTATAATGAAATAGATTTGCATTATATGAATTTTGATGATGCTTTGAAAGTTTTTATTACAAAATATAATGCTTTATATAAAAGGGGAGAGAGAAAAGAGATAAAAGTTATACACGGGTATGGCTCAAAAACTTTAGATGGAGAAGCAGTGATTAGAACAAAGATTAGAGCATATTTCTCTAGGAATAAAGATTGTGTAAAAGTTAGATTGGATATGAATGAGGGAGTTACCTATGTAACACCTATAAAAACTCTTCCTCTTCCTAAAAAGAAAAATAAAAAAAATTAAAATAAATTGATAGAATGGACGGTATATAATGTATATAAAAACAAAAAAGAACATAGGAGAAGTTGAACAAAAAAGAATATTAGATTTTTTAAAGAACAATAAACTAGGTAGTTTGATAACAAAAGATGAAGATGTTTTAAAAATAGGAGTGTTAGGAGATAGAAGTAATGTTGATATGGATAGGCTTTTATCTTTTCACGGAGTAGATGAACTTGTTGTAATAGGAAAAAGTTATAAGTTTGTAAGTAGAGAGTTTCAAAAACAAGATACAATTATAGATATAAAAGGCAGAAAAATAGGCGGAGGCGACTTTATGCTTATGGCTGGTCCTTGTGCTATTGAAAACAGAGATTCAGTTTTTAAAATAGCAGAACAAGTAAAAAAATATGGAGCTCAAATTTTAAGAGGTGGAGCATTTAAACCAAGAACATCTCCTTATGACTTTCAAGGATTGGGAGAAGAGGGATTAAAATATATGAGAGAGGCAGCTGACAAATATGATTTGTTAGTAGTTACTGAAGTGATGGACACTATGGACATTCCTCTTATTTCAAAATATGCTGACATACTTCAAGTAGGGGCTAGAAATATGCAAAACTTTAGCTTGTTAAAAATGTTGGGAAGTTGTGGGAAACCAGTACTTTTAAAAAGAGGTTTAAGTGCGACAATAAGAGATTTTTTAATGGCAGCAGAATATCTTATGGCATATGGAAATAAAGATATAATTTTATGTGAAAGAGGAATCAGAACTTTTGAAACAATGACAAGAAATACAGTAGATATAAACGCGATACCTCTTATTAAAGAAAAAAGTCATCTTCCAATAATAATAGATGCAAGTCACGGAACAGGAAGAAGATCGTTAGTAAAACCAGTTACATTAGCAGGGATTATGGCAGGTGCTGATGGAGCTATGGTAGAAGTACACGAAAATCCTGAATGTGCAGTGTCTGACGGAGTTCAATCATTAGATTTTAAAGGATTTGCTAAATTGACAGATGATTTAAAAGAAGTTTTAAAATTGAGAAAAAAATTGAAATAAAATGGAGAGAGTATGTATATAGAAAAAGAAAACTATTTCATAATAAAAGAGTTGGAAGATTTGGGAATAGGGGCAATATATACATTTAAAAATTATGGTGATGTAAGAAAGCTACCTAAGGAAAAGTTTATAGATGATTTTAAATTAGGAGATAGAAAAATAGTTTCAGGGTACCAAACTCACACTAAAAATATTCAGATAATAGATGAAAAATCTGATATGTTTTACTTTGAAGATACAGATGGTTTTATAACAGCTAGAAAAGATATAGTTATATATACAAAATATGCAGATTGTTTGCCAGTATATATTTATGATAAAGATAAAAAAGTAATTTCATTAGTTCATTCTGGTTGGAAAGGGACATATGAAGAGATAGCTTTAGAGGCTATAAAACTTATGGAAAAGAGATTTGATAGTAAAAAAGAAAATATATTGATAATATTTGGTATTGGAATATCTCAAAAAAATTATGAGGTAGGTGAGGAGTTTTTAGAGAAATTTTCTCAAAAATTTTCATCTGATTTAATAAAAGGCTCTTTTTTAAGAGAAAATAACAAGATATATTTTGATAATCAACAATTTAATTTTTTAAATTTAATAAAAAATGATATTTTAAAAGAGAATATAGTAACAAATAGTTATTGTACATATGAAGATAAAAGATTTCATTCATTTAGAAGAGAAAAAGAAAGCTCTGGAAGAGCAGGAGCTTTTATATATTTTAAATAATAAAATAAAACTTTAGGAGGAAAAGATGAAAAAGGGTGTATTAATTTTATTGACACTATTATCAATGAATCTTTACGGAGAAACTCTTTATGAAAGAGCTGTGAAAGATTTAAGAATGGAGGAGTTAGCTGGAACTTACTCAAAAGAGAAGATAGCAAACTCTTTAAAAGGACATAAGGCAAAACAAACAAAAGATGCAAAGGAGAAAGCTGTACTAGTTGATTTAGGAGCATTAACTATTGAAGATCTAAATCAAGAAAAAAATGTTAATGAAAAATTAAGTAAATTTGTAACTGACTATATCAATGTTGAAGAAAATTATATAGGAAATGTATCAGATAAAAATATTATTGAAAGATTAAATAATAAATGGAGCAGAGGAGAGGTAGTTGAAGACAGTTCATTAAATGCTATTTTAAATAGAGCTATGCTTAAAGGATTAACTACTGGTTATAACATCAAAGACAAAAAAGATTATGCAAACTTTGATGAAAAACTTACAGCAAGTTATGGTCATAGTGATATGATTCACGCTTCACAAATTATTGGAATGTTAAAAAGTGAGGGAATAGATGCAAAAGTTCAGCTTGAATTAAAAACATCAGCATTTATTTATCTGCCTGAATGGGGAGAATCTAGTTATGCAACAACAAAAATGCCAGATGGAACTATAATTGCTCACCCATTAGAATATGATTTAAAATTTCAATTTGAAACTCAAAAAGATAAAGAGAAATTTTTTGATTTAATTGATAAATATGCTAAAAAAGATGATGAAAATGAAAAAGGACTTCTTTATGAATCTTGGTGGCAACCGTTTATTCAAACAGAAAAAGTTGATGGATATGAGATGTTAATAGATAATATAGTATCAGACAACAAGTATGATGCTCACGTATTAACACTTCCAGAAAAGTCAAAACCTTTAGTAGAAGAGTTAGCTAAAAATAAAAATATAAAAATCAAAACAAAAGAGATTTGGGTAAACCCAGCATTTTATAGATTTATGTTAGGAGAATACAAATAAGATAGTACAAAAATTGTTTAAACTTAGATAAAAAAGTAAGATTTGACAAACTTTGTAACTAGGAGTATTATAATAATGATAAAAAATTTTAAGGAGGAAAGAAATGGCAGATTGTAATAGTTGTCCATCAGGAAGCACTTGTACAAAAGATAAAGCAAGTTGTGGAATAGTTAATAATCCACTAAATCATATAAAAAAAGTTATTGGAATAATGAGTGGTAAGGGTGGAGTTGGAAAATCAACAGTTACTACTTTATTAGCAAAAGAACTTAATAGAAAAGGATTTAAAGTAGGAATAATGGACGCTGATATTACTGGTCCAAGTATTCCTAGACTTATGGGAATGAAAGATCAAAAAGCTACTGGAGATGGAGAAAATATAATTCCAGTAGTATCTAAAGAGGGAATAAAAGTAATATCTTTAAATCTTTTAATAGATGATGAAAATGAACCAGTAGTATGGAGAGGACCTATTGTTGGAGGAGCAGTAAAACAATTCTGGGAAGAAGTGTTATGGGGAGATCTTGATTATCTTCTAATTGATATGCCTCCAGGAACAGGAGATGTGGCTCTTACTGTTATGCAATCTACACCAATAAACGGAGTTGTAATGGTTTCAGTTCCACAAGATATGGTATCTATGATTGTGGCTAAAGCTGTAAATATGTCTAAAAAATTAAATATTCCAGTTATTGGAGTAGTAGAAAATATGAGCTATATTTTATGTCCAGAATGCAATACTAAAATAAGCTTTAATGATGAAAATGGAGTAAATGATTTCTTAGCTGAAATGGGACTTGTTTTATTAGGAGAACTTCCAATGACTAAAGGAATTGCTAATTTAACAAAAGGAGAAGAAAAAGGAACAGAAGAATTATTTGCACCAATAGCTGATGTAATAATTGGAGAAGTAGAAAAATTATA
>JAUNAY010000240.1:0-308 GCA_030527385.1 Fusobacterium sp.
CCCTTATTCTTAAAATTTTAGAAAAATCGTATCAACTAGCTATTGAAAAGGGGTATAGTGATAAAAAGTTGTTTTGTACTTTACGTTTAAACTATATTTTAGATTGGGGATTATTTTTAGAAAGGGTTCACAGCCTTGCTAATACTATGAATCTTTCTGATGAAGATCTATTTTTTGATATAAAAGGAGTTTTTGATTGGAACAAATTTTATAATGAAACTAAAAATTGCAATTTTAAATTTAAAAAGATCTATAAAGAGGATAAAAACACACCTCTTAATTTGAATAATATATCTGGGTGTGCTCGT
>JAUNAY010000240.1:318-1127 GCA_030527385.1 Fusobacterium sp.
GATAGTTTTTCTGTGATACGTGAATACCTAGATGAAAATATTAAGTTTATATTTAAAAGAGAAAATAACAATAAATTATCACTTGATGATTTAAAAAAATTAGGTATTAATTATTATTATTCTAAAAATATTAATAATAGTGAAGATGATGAAAATTAAGACTTAAAAAAAGAGTATTTCAATGTACTCTTTTTTTAATGCTTTATATTTTTTTGAGAATAAAAAAACTGCATCTTTCCCTTATTATAAAGAGTTTAGATGCAGTAAAAATATTTTTAAATTAAACTATTTATTTACAGCTTCTGATAATGCTTTTCCTGGTTTAAATTTAACAACTTTTTTAGCTTCTACTGTCATTTCTTCTCCAGTTTGAGGATTTCTACAAGTTCTAGCAGCTCTTTCAGCAACTTCAAATTTTCCAAATCCTAAGAAAGTGATTTCTTCTCCTTTTACTAGTCCTTCTTCAAGAACAGCTAAAAATGCAGCAGCTTTTCTTTCAGCATCTGCTTTAGTAGCAAACTCTCCCTTTTCAAAATATAAATCAACAAATTCTTTTTTAGTCATTTCAAAGCCTCCTTAAAAATACACGTTATATTCTTTATACCACAACTTCAACAAATTTACAATGTATTTTCACAAAATTTTAAAATTTTAATTATTTCTTTGAGTTTGAGTGATTTTATATATAGAAAACAGCATCACAACAGCACTTACAAATTGTATTGGAGATAAAAATTTCCCATTGAATATAAAATCAAAAACTATACTTGAAACTGGAAAACAAAGCTCACATATAGTTGCCACATTAG
>JAUNAY010000240.1:1137-1899 GCA_030527385.1 Fusobacterium sp.
ATATATCTAAGTCCTCTATAATATATAAGTATAGCACCACTTCCAGTAGTTAGTCCAATTATTATAAATATAACCCAGTGATTTAATTGTGTAGTATATATATTATTAAGTGTTCCACTAAATAGATTTATAACTAGCATAATCAAAGTAGTAAAACCATATCTTAAATATAAAGCTGTTCTAAAAGAAGCATTTTTTAAAATTCTCTTTCCAAATACAGTTGCACTTCCAAATGAAAAAGCAGCTAATAAAGAGTAAGCACAAGCTAGAAGCATATTTCCATTATATGCCATCTGTGGAGTATTAAACTCAAATGTTAAGAAGTATCCTCCAATAAGTGCTAACACTGCCCAAAGAACAAACTTTAGAGTTATTTTTTCTTTTAAAACTACACAAGCTAAAATAACGGCAAATACTGGTTGTAATTTTTGTAACAATGTAACTACTGTTAAATGATCAAAATTTACTAAAAATAGTGCTTTTACTATTGCAAGTGTCCCTAAACTACCTCCAAATAGTGCCACCATAAAAAAGTAAAAAAGATCTTTACTATCCAATTTTTTTATATTTTTAACTTCATCTCTACCAAAAAGCAGAGTCATTCCCAAAAAGGGAAGCAGATGTAACATAAATACAACATATGGTACGCTTAATTTAAAAAGTCTAGGAGTTAGAACTATTGAATCAAACCCCCACAATGTAGCAGCAAGACACACCAAAAGAGCTCCCATTGTCTCTTTTTTTTCTATTAACATTTTACCC
>JAUNAY010000241.1 GCA_030527385.1 Fusobacterium sp.
TTTTTTAGTATAATTAAATTAAGTTTATTGGATCAATATCTATTGTTATTCTAAATTTTTGTTGAGAATAATATTTTTCCATTTTTCTTTCAAGTATTTTTTTAAATTTAGATATTTCATTTCTATTGCCTTTGATAAAAATATTATATCTAAATCTATCTTTTACTCTATAAACTAAACTTCTCATTGGACCAAACATCTCTATATTTTCATAAAATATGTCATTAAAAAATTCAAAGACAAACTTTTCAAGTTCTTTTTCAAATTTAGAAGATATACCAATGTTGATAGTTTTAGAAAAAGGTGGATATTCTAAAAGTTCACGATTTGAAATTTCTTCATCATAAAATCCCTCATAATCATTTGTTTCAATTTTATTAAAAGTATAGTTTTCTGGTTGGTAGGTTTGAACAATAACTCTTCCTTTTTTATCTCCTCTTCCAGCTCTTCCAGCTACTTGAGTAACCAGTTGAAAAGTTTTTTCTCCTGCTCTAAAATCTGGAAAATTTAAGATAGTGTCAGCATTGACAACTCCTACTAAGGTTACATTTGGAAAATGCAATCCTTTTGATATAATCTGTGTCCCTATCATTATATCATATTTTTTATTTAAAAAGTCAAAATACATATTTTTATAGAACTCTTTATCTTTACTACTTTCAGAATCTACACGAATAACATTAGCAGAGGGAAAATATTTTTTTATCTCCTCTTCAATTCTTTCAACCCCTTTTCCACTATGAATTAAATTAGTACTTCCACATTTACTGCAATGTCCAGTATATTTTCTGATACGTCCACAGTAATTACATTTTAACACATTTTGGCTGGCATAAAAGCTACTTTTTATAGAACAGTGAGAACATTCTTCAACGTGACCACAATCTTTGCATTGGATATAAGTTGAATATCCTTTTCTATTTAGTAAAAGCATAACCTGTTCGCCTTTTAAGAGATTAGCTTTTATTTCATCTAGTAATTTTTGGCTAAAAAAAAGGTCATTTTCTTTTTTCATATCAACTATTTCAATTTTGGGTAACTGAACATTGTTATAACGTGAATTCATTTCAATTAATGTAAAAATATTTTTTTTAGCGTAGTAGTAACTCTCAATAGAGGGAGTAGCAGATCCTAAAATTAGTTTGGCATTTTCAACTTCCGCTCTTTTTATGGCTACATATTTTGCATTATATCTAGGGTTATTATCTTGTTTGTATGTATTTTCGTGCTCTTCATCTAATATAATATATTCTAAATTTTGCACAGGGGCAAGAATAGCAGATCTTACTCCAAGAACAATTTTCTTTGCTCCTGAATATATGGCAAACCATTCATCTGCTCTTTCTTTATTAGAAAGTTTACTATGTAGTATAGCTATACTTTCCTTAAATTCACTTTTAAATCTTTCAACCATTTGAGGAGTTAAAGATATTTCAGGAACTAAAAATATACTTCCTTTTCCATTTTTAAATGCTTCTTTTATAAGTTCTAAATAAACTTCGGTTTTTCCAGAGCCTGTAACCCCTTTAAGAAGATAGAATCTATTTTTTCCATTTATGATACTATTTTTTGCATTCAGTTGTTCAGAAGTTAAATTGATATTTTTTTCAGTTAATGTATTAGAAAAATTTTGTGACTCTTTTTCTTCATTTTTATTTTTAATAACTTTATTTAATATAAATATTTTATCTTTTAATAACTTTTCTATCTCCTCTTTTGAAAAATTAGATTCTAAAGAAGATTTTGAAAAATCTTCTCTAGTTTTTAAATATTTTATCACATTTAAAAAAATTTCATTTTTTACATAACTTAAATCATACCAATAGTTTAAGGCTACATTTTTATCATCAATAGATAAAAGAATCTCATTTTTTAACATCTCTTTAATTACGGCACT
>JAUNAY010000242.1 GCA_030527385.1 Fusobacterium sp.
ATACTTTTTTATTTTGTGAAAACTCTGCGCATAATATAGCACACATAATCACAATTATAATTATAATATTCATAAATGCACTCCATTTAAATACATCTTTTTATATAATCAATCCACATAGTTCTAATTTTATTTACATCTAATTTGTCTCTGATTCCCACTGCATTTCTTCTTATTTCAAGTGTTTTTTCATTATTTTCAATTACTTCACACATAATCGAACTCATTTTTTCACTATTACCAACAGGAACTAGCCAACCGTTTTCTCCTGTTATAATCATATCTCTTGCTCCACCAGATGGATAATCCGTACTTATTGTAGGTAATCCCAACGCCATTGCTTCTATCATAGAATTACTTATTCCTTCATAATCTGAAGAAAGAACAAAGCCACTGGCTTTTCTAATTCTTTCATATAATTTATCAGTCCTTCCCATTAAAAAAACGCTATTACTCAATGATAATTCATTTATATACTCTTGTAAATCATTATAAAGTGGCCCTTCACCATAAATTTCAAATATGTAATCTTGATGTTTTTTTACAACATTTCTAAATGCATCAATTGCCATCTTAATATTCTTTTGTGGCTCTAATCGAACAGCTGTTACAAAACGCTTTTCTCTTTTCCCTTCGTAAGGTCTAGGTAGATTAGGATTTACCGGATTAGGTATAACGCTAGAACGCTTTTGTATTTTTTTTGAAAAAAACTCTTTTTCGCCATTTGTTTGAAAAACGTAATTATCAGCCAAGGGATATAACAATTTTCTTAGAATTCTTGCTACTTTACTTGCAGGATCAAATCTGGGATCATTTCTCTCTGCTAAAATTAGTTTCGGCTCAAGTCCAATACAACTCAAAACAGAATAAATATTTACAGCAACTGTAAATGAAATAATTACATCTGGCTTTATTTCTTTAATCCATTTTCTTATTTCGTTAATTCTTTTCAAAAAATTAATACCTACTACAGATGTTCTCTGACTACAATCTATTAATTTTACTTTTGGGGAAATATAATAACATTTTTTATCTGATGCAACTGTGATTATACTAACCTTATCTTTTTTTTCAACCATGCTATTGGCTAATTCAGAAACAACTCTTTCAGCCCCTCCACCCGCAAGACTTCCTATTAGGAATAATATCCTCATTTCCTTCGAAACTCCTATCTTTTTTATATGTATTTTGTATTTCTTTTTTTAAAATACTACAATAATATTTGCCTGCCTCCCTAGCAGTAAATCTCTTTTCATCAATTATTTTCATGCACTTTTCTGCTGGTATACTTTCAGGTCTTATCTTTTCCAATGCACTTACCCAACAATCAATTGAATCAATCGGAAGAAATTCAACTAGTCCTAATCCCATATCACATTGCTTTGTCACTTGATCTGATACTAAAACCTTTGTACCTGCTGCTTGAGCCTCAATAACAACTGTAGGCAACCCTTCATTTAACGAAGGCAAAATCACACAATCAGAAAACTGCATTATTTGAGCAACATCAAAACGTCTTCCTAATAATTTTATTTTGTCTTCTAATTGCAATAATTTTATTTTATTAGTGATTTCTTTCATTAGTTTTCCATCCCCGACAAGCAGAACAATAAAATTAAATTTTTCTTTTTCCAATTGTTTAACTACATCAACAATGAAATCATGATTTTTAGGATAACAAAATCTTCCTACGTGTAGTAGCACTTTGGTATTATCAGATATGCCAAATTCTTTTTGGTAATTTTGTTTTTCCACTTCAGTGAGTCTTGTCGAATAGTCTTCTTTTTTTATCCCATTAGGAATTAAATAAACTTCTCTTTTTTTCAAATATTTTTTTCCAAATACATAATCTGCCGCCATATCACTACATGTCATA
>JAUNAY010000243.1 GCA_030527385.1 Fusobacterium sp.
TATTGGTATATTAGGAGTTCCTGGTGTATTTGCTTTAATGGTATTAAAATACTTAAATATTTAAAAAAATAAAAATAATTGTATATTTAACTTTAAAATACTTAAAATAATTATGAATATTTTAGGAGGAGTTAAATATGCAATTTTTTTTGAAGAAAAATAAAAGAATAATAGTAATATTCATAACGCTAATATTAAGTATATCGTGTATTTACGCAGCAGCTAAAAAAGCTAGTTCTGTAAGTACTAAAAATCCAAGTAATGCAGATAGTGTAAAATTACTTGCAAGACTTATAAATGGTGAAGCAAGAGGTGAACCATATTTAGGGCAAGTTGCAGTTGGAGCTGTTGTGATGAATAGAGTTAAAGATTCAAAGTTTCCTAATACAATATCTGGTGTGATATATCAAAAAGGTCAATTCTCATGTGTAAAAGATGGTAATTTTGATAAACCAATTAAAGAAGGATCTACAGTTTACAAAGCCGCAGAAGAAGCTTTAAACGGTGCAGATCCATCTAATGGTGCACTTTATTTCTATAATCCTAAAACAGCAAAAAGTGATTGGTTATTTACAAGACCAACTGTAAAAACTATAGGAAATCATAGATTTGCAAAGTAGGAGGTTGAAATGAACGATTTATTAAAAAAAATAGATATTAAAATTACTAAATTTAGAAAAAGTATAAACCCTAAATATTTTACGCTATTTATGTATTTTATATTTGTATTAACTGCCTTTTCGTTTATGTATACACTAAAAACATTTAAAACTAATAAACAGTTAGCTCAAAATTCATATAATAGAGCAATGTTTGAAAGTGCTGAGTATATGAAAAACGTAGAAGTGCTTCTTACTAAATTAAATGTAACAAGTACACCGAATCAAACAGCTAAAACATTAGCAGAAGTATGGAAACAGTCTAATCTTACAAAAACAAATTTAGTTGAACTTCCTACTTCTCAGAAAACAATTGAAAAAACTTCACAATTTTTAAGTCAGCTTAGCGATTATTCTTATACGCTTATGAAAAAAAATTTAAATGGAGAAAATTTGACAGAGGAAGAATATAAAAACTTAGATAATATGTATAAAATAGCTGTAGATTTACGACAACAAATGGCAAAAATAATTGAAAATTTAGAACAAGGTAAATTAAAATGGGGTGAAACTGAAAAACAGTTAAATAAACAACTGAAAAATAAAGAAAGTAAAGAAGTAAGTACACTTGGAATAGAATCTATTGGAAAAGCTTTTCAAGATTATGAAGGATTAATATACGATGGTGCATTTTCTAACCATGTAACAAATATTACTCCAAAATTTATTGATAATTTGGAAGAGGTGCAAGCAATAAAAGCAGAAGAAAAAGTAAAAAAAATCGTACCACAAAATTATAAACATATTAAGTATATTGGAAATAGTAAAGGAGATATAGAGACATATTCATTTGAAGCAACAAATGATAAAAAAACAAATAATGTTAATGTTGAAATCACCAAAAAAGGTGGAAAATTATTATGGTTTATACGTGATGTTAATGCAAAAGAAAGTAAAATATCAGAACAAGAAGCTATAGAAAAAGGAAAAGAATTTTTAAAAAACTTAGAAATAGAAAATATAAAAGAAAGTTACTATACTATATATGATAATATGATTACTGTAAATTACGCTGCAATGCAAGATGATATAATTTTATATCCAGATTTAATTAAATTAAAAATTTCATTAGAAGATGGAAGTATTTGTAGTGGCGAATTACATGGATACATATATAATCATGTTGAAAGAAATATACAAAAACCTAAAAAAACATTAGAAGAAGCTA
>JAUNAY010000244.1 GCA_030527385.1 Fusobacterium sp.
CTATAAAAATATATTCAAAAGTTTTATAAATAAACTTTAAATTATAGTATATAAATTTTGTAGAAGGTCAATTTTGTATTATCTATGGAAAAAAAGTTGTTTTTTTGTTATTATAAAAAGAGTATGCAAAAATAAAAATTTATAAGTATTAAATATAATTGTATGTAATATTAAAAGATATTTAAATATAGAAAGGAATGATTGTTTTGAAAACAAGCGATTTTAATTTTGATTTACCACAGGAATTGATTGCTCAGACTCCAATTGAAGATAGATCTTCATCAAGACTTATGGTTCTTGACAAAGAAACTGGAGAAATTGAACATAGAATTTTCAGAGATATTAAAGAATATCTTAAACCAGGAGATTGTTTAGTTTTGAATGATACTAGAGTTATACCTGCTAGATTAATAGGTGAAAAAGTCGATACTGGCGGAAAGATAGAATTTTTACTTTTAAAAAGAAATTCAGATGATACATGGGAATCACTTGTAAAACCTGGGAAAAGAGCTAAAATAGGGACTAAGTTCTCATTTGGTGGAGGAAAATTAATAGGTGAAGTTGTTGGAATGGCCGATGAAGGGGCTAGAATTATAAAATTTTACTATGAAGGAATATTTGAAGAAATATTAGATGAGCTTGGAAATATGCCACTTCCTCCATATATAACAGAAAAATTAGAGGAAAAAGAAAGATATCAAACTGTTTATTCTAAACACAATGGTTCTGCTGCAGCTCCAACAGCTGGACTTCATTTTACAAATGAACTTTTAGATGAGATAAAAGAAATGGGAGTTGATATAGCATTTGTAACGCTACACGTTGGTCTTGGAACGTTTAGACCAGTAAAAGTAGACGATGTTTTAAATCACGAGATGCACTCAGAGTTTTATATGGTAACTCAAGAAGCTGCAGATAAGATAAATAAAGCAAAAGAAAATGGAAATAGAGTGATATGTGTTGGAACTACAAGCTGTAGAACTATAGAATCTGCTGCTGATGAAAACGGACACATGAGTGCAAAAAGCGGTTGGACAAATATTTTCATATACCCAGGATACAAATTTAAGGTATTAGATAATTTAATTACAAATTTCCATCTTCCAGAGTCTACTCTTATAATGCTTGTAAGTGCTTTATGTGGAAGAGAAAATGTACTTAATGCTTATAATGAAGCTATAAAAGAAAGATATAGATTCTTTAGCTTTGGAGATGCTATGTTTATAAAATAGTATTATTTATTAAATGGTAGTAAAAATACTAGAAGATATGTGGGGTAGAGTAAATTGAAAGAGAAAAAGAATGGATTTATTTTAAATACAGCTTTTATTTTTGAAAAAATACTGGCAGCAGTTGTTTTGATAGCTGTGTTTTTGGGGACAATAGATGTTCTTAGACTTATATGGGATACATATATAGTAAATTTTGACAAAATTATACAATATGACCAGTTAAATGATATGTTGGGTCAAATACTTCTTCTTGTTGTAGGTGTTGAGCTAGTTGTAATGCTTTCGTTACATATGCCAGGTGCTTTGATAGAAGCATTATTATATGCAATTGCCAGAAAAATGCTGTTGATTCCAAAAAAAGAAGGAATGTTGGAAATTTTATTGGGAGTAGTTGCAATAGCTGGATTATTTATGATTAAGAAATATTTAATCGATTGTAAAACGTGTGATTCAGAAAGTGTTTTAGAGGAACATAAGATAGATTTTTCTCCTAAATTTTTTAAGAATAATAAAAAAGAAAAAACAGTGTGTACTTGTCAAAAGAATAAGCAAGAAAAAGAAGAAAATAATTAAAAAAAGAAGAAAG
>JAUNAY010000245.1 GCA_030527385.1 Fusobacterium sp.
TTTACAAAAAGAAAATATAAATATAAAAGACTCAAAAATAAAAGAAGAACAGAAACAGGAAAAAATAGAAGAGATAAAAGAAAATAAGTTAGAAAAAACTTATAAAAAAACAGAAGATAATTTTCAGATAAAAAATGTTGATTTTAAAGTATTGGGGCAAATATTTAACTCGTTTATTTTGGTTGAAAGAGATGGAATACTTGAAATATATGATCAGCATATAGTTCACGAAAGAATTTTATATGAAAAATTAAAAAAAGAGTATTATAATACAAAAGTGAGTAGTCAACAGTTATTAGTCCCTATTAGAATTTTGGTTGACCCAAGAGAAAAAGAATTAGTATTTGAAAATATAGAGAGTTTTAGTAAATTTGGTTTTGAAATTGATGAGTTTGGAGATAATGAGATTTTGATTAGATCCGTGCCTATAATGAATTTTAGAGATAGTGTTGAAAATATTTTTAGAGAGATTTTAAAAAATTTAAGAGAGAATAAAACTAAAGATATAAGAGAGGAGATAATTATCTCTATGTCTTGTAGAGGAGCTGTCAAAGCAAACGAAAAACTAACACAAGATGAGATGGAGATTATGGTAAAGAAACTTCATCAAATAGGTGAATATACTTGTCCTCACGGAAGACCGATTATAATAAAAATAACATTGGACGATTTAGAAAAATTATTTAAAAGAAAATAGAATAAAAAATATAAAAAAAGTAAGAATGGGAGAAAATTTTGAATATATCTATTGTGTGTGTTGGAAAGATAAAAGAGAAATATATTATTGAGGGAATAAATGAATTCTTGAAAAGAATGCAAAGTTTTGCTAAAATGAGAATTATAGAACTTAAAGAAGATGGAAATGACAATAATAGAAATATTTCTATTGAAAAAGAGGGAGAAGAGATTCTAAAAACTCTTGAAAAAATAGGCGGATATAATGTTTTATTAGATATACAAGGAAAGAATTTTTCATCTGAAGAGATGGCTGAGGAGATTCAAAGATTGACAGTTAATGGAGTAAGTAGTATTAACTTTATAATTGGAGGATCTTATGGTGTTTCTGAAAGCGTGAGAAAAGCATCTCAAATGAAGCTTAGTTTTTCAAAAATGACATTTCCTCATCAGTTGATGAGACTTATATTAACAGAACAGATTTACAGATGGTTTAGTATATTAAAAAACACAAAATATCATAAATAAATTTTAATTAAAAATTTTAGGAGGGAAGAAATTATGTATTCACAAGGAGAAACTTTTTACTTTGATATTGATGATGAGGAATACGAATTACACGTGCTTGAAAATGTTATAATGGGAGATAAAGAGTACATTATAGCAGAGGATTTTGATGGAGATGTTCACGTATTTTTCTATGATGAAGATGAGGAAGAACTTGAACTTTTAGATGATAGCGATGCAGGAGAGGTAATTGATTATTGGAAAGAAGAATATCTTTTGGGGGAAGATATTGGAGATTATGAAGAAGACGAGTACTATGACAGAGAAGATGAAGAGTACGGAGAAAAATTTGATAACGAAGATTATTATGATGATGAACAAGAGGATTATTATTAATGAAAAAATTTATAGTTAGAAGTCTTGATAGTTATAATGAAAAAAACTATGAAATAGTAAAGGGAAGTAAAATTGAATCTGAAGAGGGGCTAATATATGAATATATTAGTAAGCTCGGAAAGTGTAAAATTACTGTTTTAGAGAGTAGAGTAATAGTTGACAGAGATAATAATGGAATAGCTACTATTTTAGATGTGGATATGTTTAAAGAAACAAAGTTTGTATA
>JAUNAY010000246.1 GCA_030527385.1 Fusobacterium sp.
ATTGTAGGACTATATATATTTGCTAGAATTTGTCTAACAATAGGGCTAGTAGCTCTTGAATATATGTTTATGAGTTCTTTGACAATAGTTTTAGTTCCATTTATGATGTTTGAAAAATTAAGATTTGTAGGAGATAAAGTAGTAGGTACATTGATAAATCTTAATATGAAAATATTTGTAATTCAATATCTTATGTATTATTTTATGAAATTTTAAAAGAACCAATAGAATATACTAATAATGATGATATTGTACATATTATTCAAAATAGTTTCTATTGGTTAGCAGCTATGGCAATGATGGCATTGATGACATTAAAAGGTAATGAGATGGCACAAACACTTATATCAGGAGTAACTTCATTTGGAGATTCTAGTGAACTTGTAAAAAGTGCTAGAGAAGGCTTATCAAAAACAGTTGCAACACTTAAAGGTGCTGGACGTGGAAGTGTTACAGGAGCAAAAAAAGGTGCAAGTATAGAACCAGTTGCAGGAGGATATGTTGGAGCAATAGGAGGAGCTATTAAAGGGGCTATAAATGGATTTAGAGGTAAAAATAATAAAAATCAATAAAATAAGGGGGCAAATATGAAAAAAACATTAATTATTTTATCAAGTTTAATTCTAACTTCACAAGCTTTTTCTGCAAGAATAGTCTATGATCCGACTAATCATAGACAAAATATGCAAAATTATCAAATGATGATTTTACAAAAAATAGAGGAAGTTAAAACTGCTACTGAAAATATAATTCAAACTCAACAACAACTAGAACAACTTCAACACGATGTTACTAACTTAGAAAGTTGGTCTGGAGCAATTTTAGGAGAAAAAAATCAGGAACTTGTAAATGCACTTAAAGATCTTAATACAATTAATGAAAATTCAAAATCTATTTTAAGAAACGCACAACAAATAGATAGTAATTTTGATCGAATTTATGCTACAAGAGATAGATTAGCTAAAATGGATAATAAAGAACTAGCAAAAGAAATGTATAGATTATCTCAAAATAGAAATAATAACTTGAAAGAACATTTAAAAACCGCTACAACAATTTTAGAACAAAATGAAAAAGAAAATCAATCAATGGCAAACTTTATGGCACTTACAGATGGAGCAAGAGGAAATTTACAGTCTTCTTTGGCTACCAAGAAAGGAATAGATCAATTAAATAATAAAATAGCTAGAATGAGCGAATTAGAAGCTAAGAAACTTATAATAGAAGCTGAAAATCTTGCAGAGGAAGAAGCAAGAAAGCAAGTAATAGAAGAAGAAGCTGCAAGAATGAGAAAGGCAAGTAAAGAAACAGAAGAACACGCAGCCAAGTTGAGAGCAAAAAAAGGATATGGTTGGTAAAAAATATAGCGGACAAGTTGTCCGCTAATTTCTTTTTAGCCTTGACATAATTAATAAAAAGTAGTATGCTAAAGAAAAAAGCGTACGCTTTTAAAAGAGAATTAAAGGAGAAGTAAGATATGAAAAAATTATTATTTATATTAGTATTAACAGGATTGTTAGCATCTTGTGGGGAAAAAGTAGAATTTACAAGCACAAAGAATAAAGAGATAATGGTAGAGAATGTATTTGATAAAAAAGATATGACAGCAAAAACAGAGTATGAAAAAATAATGAAAAAATTACAAGAACAAGCAGATGGAGGAAATAAAGAAGCACAAGAAGAAATAGATGCTTGGAATAAGGTAAAAGAAAAACTTGAAGCTAAACAAATGTCAAGAGCAAGTAAAGAAACAGTAGAACACGCAGCCAAGTTAAGAGCAAAAAAAGGATA
>JAUNAY010000247.1 GCA_030527385.1 Fusobacterium sp.
CACTATTAAATTTCTCTCTAAAATCAATCATACTACTTAAAAAAGGAGAGTTATCCATCTCATCTTTTTTAGCTCTAAATGTAAATGTTCCCATCTGCCCATTTGAAAAAACATCAATTACATTGTCAAAATATGCTCTTCCAGCTAAATATAGATTTTTATGCTTAATTTTGATATTTTCTATCTCTTTTTCAAGAATTCCTCTATGATCTAATTCGTGAGATTTAATATGTTTTGATATTATATCAAGACTTCCACTATTTTTCTTTTTTCCATCTGTGACATAAATTTGATTCATAGTTTTAGTAAAGCTATATTTTGAAGCTTCATAGGAAAAATAATCTCTTGCAACCTTTTCTACATTGTGTGCTTCATCAAAAACAACCATTCCATACTCTGGTAAGATTGAATACTCAGTATTAAACCCTATCTCTTTTCTGATAGCTAAATCTGAAAAATACATATGATGATTAGTTATCAATATATCAGCATTTTTTTTCTCTTCTCTTGATTTTAAGAAAAAGCACTCTGCTTTATATGGGCATTTGCTTCCAGCACAAATATCTGTTTCACTCTGAAAAAGTTCCCAAATACTAGCATCTACCTCAAATGGAAGCTCTGCCTTATCTCCCTTTTCTGTCTTTTGCCCCCATTTTATAATCTCTTTATATTGTAATTTTTGTGAATCACTAAAATCTTGTAGATTAGTAGTTTCCCCAAGAACAGCATTTTGATATTTCCTATTACAAAGATAATTTCCTCTTCCTTTAACAAGAATATATTTAAAATTTCCTTGAATAACTTTTTTAGCTATTGGAATATCCTTATTTAGAAGTTGTTCTTGCAGATTTATTGTATTAGTAGAAATTACAACTCTTTTTTTATTTTTTATAGCCCATTCAATGCTGGGAATAAGATAAGCTAAAGTCTTCCCAGTACCAGTACCAGCTTCAACTATAACTTTAGTTTCACTATTCAATCCTTTTTCTATATGTTTAGCCATATGTAGCTGTTCATCTCTATATTCAAACCCCTGAAAAACTTGTGATAGAAGTCCTGTTTTTTCAAAATATGGAGTTATGTCAATTTTTACATTTTGATCTCTAAATAGTTCAACTATTACATAAATATCTGTAACAGCATTATTTACTATGTATGAACCTCCAGCCATTCTATTAGAATATATAGAAGCAATCTCTACATCAGCATCTGATGGATATAGAAAACCAGATGGGTGATTGTGAATAATAACCTCCCCTTTTTTCATTGCATTTAAAATAGCTGAAACAGAGTATTTATTTCCTCTTGCTAAAACTTCAACCTCTGTTATTACTCCATCTTCATCGGGAATTCCTCTAAAAAAAACTTCATTTCCTCCAGCCTTTTCTATTTCATCTTTTATTATTTCTCTAGCTTCAAAAGATATTTTTTCTTTTATCTCCATTAAATTTCCTTTCATATTTATAAAAATAAACAATTTCCTTTATATATAATACCTCTTTTCACTAAAAATATAAAGTATTTTTTACAAATAAAAACTGCCTAAAGAATGAAATAAAAATAAATCATTGATTAGACAGCTTATTATATTTATTATTCACCATTTATTTTTTTAGTTACTCTATCAATTATAATTTGATACCTTGTTTTAGATATTGAAGGGTTATCCTCAAGAATTGAATAATATTTTTTAGCCTCTGTGTATTTAGTAATAGCTCTTTTCATATCCCTTTTATTTATAGCTCTTCTTTTAATTTTATCTCCTTCAAGCTCAGATTC